>JAEDLW010000050.1:0-11836 GCA_016295035.1 Paludibacteraceae bacterium | reverse complement strand
TGGCAGAGATGAAGACGGCGGTTTTCTGATAGCTAAGGGCATGATGGTCAATGGTTTAGACAAACGTATAACTTACAGCATCATGTCGATGCGCTGGGTGGGCGATTCTCCGCGAAGGATATTTTTGGCGATGGGTTGCGCGTGTATGTTTTGCTCGGGTTGGATAAGCAATACCACCTTCACCCGTTAATAATCTATTTTATGCGAGCATAAACAACTTATTACACGGATAAAAGCAATAATTTTCAATTATTTTGGTTAAAAATAGCAAAAAAATTTGCGTATATGCAATTTTTGCTATATATTTGCAGGCTGATTTGTGTGTATGGCAGAAATGAATCTTATATTTCGTAGTTTTGGGAGCGGTAGTAGCGGTAACTGTTACTACCTCGGCACGAAGTATTCCGGTATTTTGATAGATGCCGGTATTTCTGCTCGTACGATTCATAAATACCTGAAAGAGATGGACTTAGACCTACGGAATATATCTGCAGTATTGGTGACTCACGACCACGCAGATCATATTCGCGCGGTAGGAACTTTGGGTGAACGTGTTCATATTCCTATTTATGCGACGAAGCTGATTCATAGCGGCATAGAGAAAAACTATGGCGTGAAGGAGAAGTTGAAAGGGTCAAGACGTTTCTTTGAAAAAGAGACGGAGTGGGACTTGAACGGCATGAAGATAAACACATTCACTATTTCACACGATTCGACCGATTGTGTGGGTTACGTGATTGATTATATGGGGCAGCGGTTTATGATTGCTACAGACTGCGGTGAGCCGAACGAGAAAATGGCGGAGTATATTCGTACAACCAATCACTTAGTGATTGAAGCAAATCACGATGAGCATCTGCTGCTTAATGGACTCTACCCTACTTTCTTGAAAGAACGTATTCTCTCGCCGCGTGGTCACCAGAGCAACGAGGCTTGCGCGCAACTACTGAAAGAGAACTATCATCCCGGACTGAAAAACGTCTTTTTGTGTCACTTGAGTCAAGAGAATAACGACCCGACGCTTGCTTATGCGACCATATGTGACGCGTTGGAAGAAGCCGGCGCAGAAATTGGCAAAGACGTATTTGTGAAGGCATTGAGCCGTACCAATTCGTCGAAAGTATATGAGCTGACAGACGTCCCGTGCAGTGAATAGAGAACAAAGAAAAGTGAATAATGAATATTTTATGAATACACGTTTGGTAATTATACCTACTTACAACGAGAAAGAGAACATCGAAGCAATAATTCGCGCGGTAATGGGACTTCCGTTGGAGTTTCATGTGCTGATTATTGATGACGGCTCGCCAGATGGCACAGCTGATATCGTCAAAAGTCTGCAAAAGAAAGAGTTCAAGGACCAACTCTTTATTGTTGAGCGTTCAGGTAAGCAGGGCCTCGGAACGGCTTATATCTGCGGCTTCAAATGGGCTATTGAGCATAAGTACGACTACATTTTTGAGATGGATGCGGACTTCTCGCACAATCCTCAAGACCTGCTCAAGCTCTACGACGCTTGCGCGAATCAAGGTGCCGACGTGGCTATTGGTAGCCGTTACGTGACCGGTGTTAACGTAGTTAACTGGCCTATGGGACGCGTGCTGATGTCGTATTTTGCTTCCAAATATGTGCGTTTTGTGCTTGGTATGAAGATTCATGACACGACCGCAGGCTTCAAGTGCTATCGTCGCGAAGTGCTGGAGACAATTGAGTTAGATAAGATTCGTTTCAAAGGCTATGCGTTCCAGATAGAGATGAAGTTTACTGCGTATAAATGCGGCTTTAAGTTAGTGGAAGTGCCGATTATCTTTATCAACCGTGTACTTGGTACGAGCAAGATGAGTGGCGGTATCTTCTCCGAGGCGTTGCTTGGCGTTATAAGACTGAAGATTTCATCATGGACGAGACAATATCCGCAGAAGAAGATTGCTATTAATGATTAAGGGGTGAATGGAAAAGTGAAAGAAATGAGATTATATTCTGTATTTTTATCATTGTTTATTCCGTGTTGCTTATTCTTAAGTTCGTGCCATAAGCAATATAAGGAGGAAGATGCGCCGGTTCGTTATGAATTCGGTTTACCGATTGACTCGTTCCGCGTGGACACCGGTTACGTAAAAAGCGGCGAGACCTTAGGTGGAATCATGAGCCGCCTGGGAGCCGACAGAAAACAACAAACGCAGATTGTTACCCTTTCGAGCGATGTTTTCGACGTGCGCAAACTGCGACCTGGTAAGACGTATTATGGTCTATTTCAGCCCGACACAGCCGGCGTAGAGCGGTTATGCTACTGGATATATGTTGCCTCGGTACGTGAAGCGACTGTTCTTGACATGAGAGATAAAATTCACGCAGAGAAGCACGAGAAACCTGTTATTTATAAACTTCGCCAAGCTGATGCTGTTATAGAATCCAGTTTGTGGAATGCTATGACGAATAACGATTTGCCAGTGGAATTGGCACTCGAGTTGAGTGATATATATGCTTGGACAATTGACTTCTTCGGACTGCAGAAAGGTGATTCTATTCGTGTGCTGTTTGATGAGATTTATGTGGACTCTATGCGCACGGGAATAGGGCAAATCTATGCATGTAACTTCTATCACGGTCGTCAGTGGCAACAGGCTTATTATTTCGAAGCAGGCGATTTGCACACATATTTTGATGAAAATGGTAAGAGTCTGCGTAAGGCATTCTTAAAAGCTCCGCTGAACTACAAACGTATTTCGTCTCGGTTCACTTACGCTCGCAAGCACCCTGTGCTAAAGATTGTTCGTCCGCATACCGGAGTGGATTATGCTGCGCCAATGGGAACACCTGTTTCAGCTATTGGAGACGGTATAGTGATTGAAAAAGGCTATAAAGGTCAGGCTGGAAATATGGTGAAGATTAAGCACAACTCGACTTACACCACGGCTTATCTGCACTTAAGCAAGTACGGGGCAGGCATCGCACAAGGCACGCGCGTACATCAAGGACAAGTGATTGGTTATGTCGGTTCGACAGGTGCTTCTACAGGTCCTCATCTGGATTTCCGTGTATGGAAGAACGGCACGCCGGTTGATCCACTGAAAATGGAAAGTCCTCCAGCTGACCCGGTCCCAGCCAAATATATGCCGGAATTCAAGCACTGGGTTGACTCTATCGGCCCGAAGATAAAGTAATGAAAAATGATTAATAAATTACAATATCCGTATAATGAATATCTAAAAAAGCAGAGCGTAACCTCTGCTTTTTTTTGTTTTCTTAGCCATATACACTCCTGCCGCAGCGGTGAGGAATAAGAATGCTTTCCAATCGAATTCTACAGGGCAGTGGCAAGGATCACAATCACAGCCTCCATATATTGTACATCCACAATCAGAGCAATACCAATTTCCGTTCTCGTCTTGAACCCAATGACAATGTTCACAAAGTCCCGGTATCAGCGGAAAATTTCTTCTCACTCCGCCATGTCTTGGATGCGTATCAAGCGTTGTTTGTCCGCCACTAATGGTAGACGCTGATGTATAAAATCCGTGTTTTTGAACGGCGTTTGTCTGAACGGAAGCTTTACCAAAGGATGAACATATCATGCTACTTGTCGAAGTCATTGTTGCGACAGGAACTTGCGCACCTCTATAGAACGGGCTTGCCCAGGCGCATACTACGCCCAACAAACACCATATTAACAATACAATCTTTTTCAAACTATTACCTTTCAATATACCCTTGTCTCAAGGGGATTAATTAATATACTCTTGCGCCGGTAGCGTTATAGAGCACACCATTCTTAAGGATATACAATTGGTTATCCTTAATAAACTTATGAACTTTCGCTCCAATATTTTCTGCAGCTTCTTCAATAGTTGTAGTTACCTCAGGAGTTTTTGCGTGTCCCAGAATCATGAAACGGTCTGTAATTACACTATTAGGTTGAGCAATGAATGGATATTCTGTACCTTCGCTTATTGCTATGGTCTGTTCAGTTTCATTATCCAAGAGCAGTAATTCCTTATCACTGCGAAGATGACTGAAGGTCATGACATAAGCAATTGTGTCCCCCGTGCGCACACCTACGCGCGTACCTATAAAATTATTTGTTGCGTCTACCGCGAGTGTATCTGCATCGATAATAGAGAAGATATTCAAGCCTCCACCCATCATTTTGCGCGCATCTTGTCCATTCTCATACGTAGGCACATTATCCTCTGACTCCAACAAATAGAGATTATCAAGCATACCATCCGTATAAAGCGTTACGCAAAGAGAGCTCAATGGTTCGTTATATAGCACAGTGCGTTCAGGACTGCGCAACGGTGTATTGCCATTTTTATTATAATCTCCTGTCCACACGAGCTTGGAGTAATCAAATGTTACAGTTGCATTTTTACCGGTTGCATGTACACAGAAGCCTTGCATCGGTGCAATAGAAGTCGGCATAGCTTCTGAGAAAGCACTCTTCATTTGGGCAGCGCTTCCGATAGGAACAGCGAAGTACTGTCCCTGTGCATTGTATGCTTCACCTTTCTTTGCCTCCTCCTCTAAGGCCGCGATATCATTACGCGAGCCTGTATTGAAGAAATATATACATCTCTCCGCGTTGACGAAGTCAGTATCTTCAAACTTCGTAATATCAATCGGAGCGGTATAACTATTCGCTAACATGTTGTAGCTCGTACTCTCATCGCCATTATACGTAAGATTTACTGTTTCTTCTCCCACATCAACGAGTTGACCGGCAAACGAGATTAATAAGCCATTCGGATTTTTATACTGAGTAGTGCAATAACCCTCAAACGGTTTTAATGTACACGTTTTGCGGTTATTCTCCCAACTGCTTGTAGTAGCATTCCAATTATAAAGAAGGCTTTGTTTGAAGACATCCTTTACTGCTGCATCATCACCAATAGGATACCCAACATATTGCCATGAACACAAGTCATTGAAATTGCTGACCGTCATATCCAAATAACCGATAGAGAATAATTCTACCGTAGCTTCCGGCATTGCGCCTTTATATTCCGACGAGATACGGAGGTAACCGGTTTGTCCTTTGGTTTCACCTTTTGTTTCTGCTTTGAGGATAAGGTTGTCTTTTGTTGCACCGGAAATACCGCCCTTGCCGATAGTTAAACCACCTGTCGGCGCAATCGTTATCGAACCGTTCGTTATATCCATACTGTGTACAGTTTGCTCTGTTCGAACAATGGTTGGAGCCTCGATGGCTACATCATTTATAGCAGCTGGTACTCTACCTGCGTTCCAGTTCTTAGGCTCATTCCACTCAGTGCTCTCAGTTCCCTTGAAGATATAACCCACAGTTTTAACAGGGACTGTGAGAGTCTTATTCTCAAATTCCGTATAGATGGTAATTGTTACCTCTTTCTCTTCAACCTGATTGCTGTAGTAGTACAAGTCAACACGAACTTTGTCGTTGTAACCTCTTGTCGTAACAGGAGCCGTGTTTTCAGAGATAGTGTCCCTATCGAGATTGTTGCTAAAGGTTACATGGCCATAATTGCTCGCCACCTTTACCAATTTATCGCAGGTACTGAAATCTACATAGAAAGTCACATGTACAGTATCGTCATCTATATAACGCTCCATTTTCGGCAGAGCTGTGACCTCGGAAAGAGTACTATTGAGGATCTTCATCCAGCGCTTACGTGTTACTACGATATTATGAACATACGGATTATCGGTATTAAGACCTTCTATGGCACTACTTTTTGCAAATACAACAGCAGTCGTATTATGGTCGCCCTCGCCTAATGTAATAGTATTAACAGGTGTAAAATACAATTCAGACTCTGCTTTTAGTTTCACAGGAGTGCCGTATTTATCATCCGTTTTAAGAGAATAAGTCATGTGGTTACCTGCAGCGGAATTACTTCTCAACTCGAAGCTTAGTGTTTCTCCGATGCCTCCGAAATCCCATTCACCTATTTCATCTACAGCCTTTGCAAAAGGACTCTCCCATGTTTCTTGTTTCAGCACGCAGCCGCACGGGGGTGCAATCACATTCACCGCGAAGGTTGTTTCTCCAGCTTTATATTTATAGTTCTCTTCCTGCCACAAGCGCCATTCAACGATACCGGTATTTTGCGCGGTATAAACGACCCATTTGTCTGTCGTACCCTCTTGTTGACCGAATGAAGCCTGAGTATCATCGCCTTGCGTGCGCTCGTTTTTGATAGGGAAATGAGTGTAGTCCGTGTTCGAAGCAGTTAAAGTTAACTCATTGTCATACCAGTCGGTCTTAATATAATGCTCTGCATGATCATTATCGTCAAAACCGGTAATAGTGATGGTGTTATCGTATTTATCAATTGTAATCGTCTTAGTTGTCCAACCTTCGTTATAACTAACAGAAGCCGCTTGTGTTAACTTCAGTTCAACCAAACCAGCTTGACCAAGAGACAACATATTATTAACAATCTTAGGTTCTTTGGCGCCGTCATTATTTATACCCGAAGGAACAAAATTTTCAATCGTATAACTAATTGTTCCGTTACTTGTACTTGTCCACAAAGAAGCCAAATTGATTGCAGCATCATCTACATGATATGGGGCATTACTGATATTACACGTGAAGACAGGATCCATATTTAGAGAAACGCGCACGATAGCCGATTTGGATTGGCTATCTGATAATCCCTTAGAAGTCAGCGTAATTGTTGCTGCATGGTCACTGTTTTTTGAAGTATTTTGCGTAACTGTATAAGAAACGACTACCGTCACCTGATTGTTGGAATAACTCCACGACGTCAGCGTCCACTCATTATTAGAAATAGTTGGTGTATTAAAATCTGCTTCCGCGTCAGCGTTTGAGACATTAAAAGTTAACGTCACAGATTTAGTTTCAGGCTTAGTAAACGTCAGTGTAGATGAAGATGGTGTTACAGAATTAACTGTAACAGGGACAAATTTAGCCCAATACTCATCTGTACGGTCACCAGATGTATTACCGGTCTGGTAAGGATTGTCAGACTGCTTATTTAAAGTGCATCCACTATTCGTATACCAAGCTTCAAATTTATAACCATCGTTAGCTGTCGCAGTAAATTTACTATACGCCCAGTTAAGCGCTCCCACATCTTTATAGGAGACACTTTGTTGAGAACCTGTGCTGGATATTGATTTAACAGGGGTGAGCCCCAACCACCTACTAAATATCTCTACCTGAGCGGTACCTTCGCCTGAACCTATTCCAACTTTGGATGTCAATGTTTTTCCCCATGCGGGGAGGTTGATGGAGAGCATGGAGAAAATAAGTATACAAACTTTTATAATATGTTCAAACTTTTTCATTTTTCTTTGCCTTTCTAATTGTTGCTCAGGATTCGACGATACAACTAATTACTACTGAGCACTTTATATCGTTTTTTACACTATTAATTACGTTTTTTGCTACTTCGACTTTACAAAATTGCCTATTTTTAAGATTTTATGTATCAATAGACAATTATTGAGCCGAAAAACTGCGCAAAATTAATATATTCATCTGGAATACGCAAATTTTAGAGCAAAAAAGCATATAAATATTAAAAAATGCAAACTCATTCGTAAAAAAGGTACTTTTTATGTTATAAAACATATTTTTGACATAATTAGACATAAGACACAAAAAAGAGTGAGGTTTGCACCTCACTCTTGTAAAAGACCTTATTTTCCAGCCTTATCAATTGATAATGATCAATTTACCCGAAGTAACCCGTTTCTCTCCTGCTTCAAAGAAGACGTAGAAGTAGATTGAGTTGGTATCAAGTGTGATGACGGTACCAGATTTCTCTGAAACAACATCCACAAGAATCTCTTGTCCGTTGGAATCAACCGCCATGACAGCATCATTCGGGTCGGCCGGTTCTATAGTCTCTTCGTAGTGTGCTAGTCTTCCTGTACGGTCGTACAACGCGAAGGCGACTTTCTTACGTAGTGAAGCAACTAAGATTTTGCTTGTTCCAGGAATACGTTTAACAAGTACGTCATTCGGTTTCGGTGACAAGTTATCATCTACGCTTGAGTTGGTAAAGAGGATCGTATATGTACGTTTCTTACCATTCTGTGCGACACAGGTGATAATCGTCAACGAGTCAATACCATTCGGCATGATAGAAATCATAGCGAGGGAGTCATGAGCGACCGCTTCAACAAGCGGTGCTGCATCCACGCCAGCCGGAACATAGTATACATAATCTAATATTTCCGGATCGAAGTCACGATATTCTACTCCGTCAATAAGTAATTGAGCCAAGTAGTTATCGTCGGACTTAATCGTTGTTTGGTGCAATACATAGGTGCGCGTAGAAGTTGTATCTTGTGCAGTAACAACGATATAGAGTGTGAAGGACTGATCCATCTTGACATTTACTTTCGCCATTGGGTCAGAGAGTTCGTACTCCACTTTCTCCGGCGTGTAGTACTGCGTAGAATCGGTTCCGACAGGGAATTCGATGAAATACTCTAACGTGTCGGACATAAAGGTCTCCAGTGTATCTCCACCAAGCAACAGGGACTTCAGCGATGCATCAGGATTCTTGCGATAGGTGTAAATGAGCGAGTACGTATTATGCGTTTCCTCATCCGGAGCGGTTACTTCAATTTTGACAGAGAACAATTCTCCATAACGAGCGTATGTCACATCGACGACTTGTCCGTTTTCAGCAGGAACTGGAACAACTACGATCTGAGCAGAAGTATCTCTATCCGCGCTGTAAGGCACGTCGAAACGATAGTCCACAGAGTCCGGATTGAACTTGAAGACGATAGTCGAATCCTCGAAGGTGATGTCTTTGAGCTGCGTATTCTGGGACTTTTCGAGCACGAAGTCTAAGGTATAGCGGTTTGTTACCGTTGTATCTTCTGCCGTTACGTCCACATATACTCTCCAGTCGTTTTCGGAGTCGTATGATTGGTTAACGTTTTGCTGGCTGTACTTCTTGATATAGGTAATCTGCGGTACGTTCGTTGTTCCGAGCGGCAACTCAATCGTATAGTCATTAACCATCGGGTTGAAGTTAGGAACAGGATTATCACGACCATAAATAATACAGTCCAAGGTAGCATCTTTTGACAAAGCAACTGGGAAGTGAATCGTGTAAATATTGAAGTCACGTCCGTTTTCAGCGGTAACGGTAATAACAACTTTGTCATTAAGCGACTTACCAACGATTGTATCGGCTTGCGTTTCCTGAACAACATTCTGGTGATACGAATCCTCGTAATCAGGGGTTACAACAGGCAGATTGGTTGTACCAGCAGGCAATTCAACGCTATACTCATATTGGTCAGGCTTGAATGTTTCCAGCGGTTTACCGTTAATCTTAATCATATCGAGTTTAGCGATATTGAGCAGCTCTTTCTCGAATGAGACGGTATAAACGTTCTTTTGTCCGTTATGAGCAAGTACCTCGATACGATAGAGACACATACGTTCGTCGGAACTTACGATAGTAGTGTAAACTTTTTGGAATTCATCCGCCATTTCTACCGATATATCCTCCAAGGTAGGCAAGTTTTGTCCAGCCGGAACACCCACGTTATAGTCGAATTTCTTCGGTTCGAATCCTTCGATAGACTTGTTGTAATAACGGATATCCAGTAGCGTATCAGCAGCAGAATAGGTTGGGATGAACACAATCGTATAAATAACTGAGTCACCATTCTGTGCATAGCTAATTACTTCAGCGCGCAGACGAATGCTATCTACCACAACAACAGGTTCTTTTTGGTCTTGCAAGCTCTCAGCAGAGATTGCAAATATTGTCGGAACAACTGAATCACCGATCGGCAGATTCTGTAAGTAAACGTGCTCCTTCGGGTCGAAGCCTTGGATATCTTGACCATCCAACTGAATCATCTCCAAGTCGGTATTGTCAGATAGCGGACGGATGAAGTTGATGGTGTATGTATTCTTGGTTTCGCTATTCGGAGCGACAACATCTACCAGCACTTTCCAACCATTCTTACGCGGAGTAATCGTTTGACCGCTAACCATCGGCACAGCCTGAATGTCCGGCAAGTTTGCAACATTCTGCGGCAACTCAATGTCATACACATTGTTCATCGGGTCGAAGTTCTCAATCGGCTTCATTGCATGCGTTGCGTCAGCCACAAGGAGGTTAGACAATGTTGCATTGTTGGACTTCTGAACCTCGTACAGCTCAACGAAGTAGCGTTGGCTGTGGATACCATCCTCTGCCGTTACATTGATGATAACGGTATTTTCGGAATAAACAATCGTTGTGTCAATGAACTTATCAGGTGAGCTAACTTCAATCACATGCGTTGTAGCCGGATCAGTCTGTACGGAGTAGAAGTATCTGTCAGCAGAAAATCCCGGAACGAGCACGCCGTCAACAATGATTCCGTCTAACTCAGCATAGGTAGATTTCTGCGGAACGAGCGTGAGGTTGTAGAACTTCGTCTCAGTTCCATCAGCCGATTTCACCTTAATCTCATTTGCTTCTTCGAGTACATGCGGTTCAACCTCTACGGTTGCTTGCGGGTCAGACGTGATATACTTGATTGCCGGAATCTCAGGCTGATAAACCTTCGGCATTGCTACTGGCAATACGAACTCATAATTCGTCTTATCGGCATAGAACTCTTTAATCGTATCATTGCCAACAACAATTCCCTTAAGCGTAGCATCGCTGCTCTTCGGTGCTTCGAGTGCGAAGGTGTATATGTTCGGCTCACCCACTTTAGGCGTAACCTTAACGGAGAATACAACTCCGGGTTGAGCAAGCCCTGAACGACGAATTAGTCTTGCCGAAGTGGATGGATTTGGCTTAGTAGAAACGGAAATTTCCAGTGTTTGTGCTGGGTTAGCAGCAAGGAACTGCAGGTCAACCATCGAATCAACCAGAATCGTGTTGTTCATCATCTTATAGTCAAACTCTTCGTATTCTTTACCGCCAATAAGTACACCGGCTAAGTAAGCGTTCTTATCCGCCTCGTTCTTAGCGACAATCTTGTAGTTATTAGTCCTTGACGTACCTTCTACAGCCAAAATGATTGAATCAAGAGTAATCGTTTCCGTTACTTTAGCCAAAGCACTTTGACGATCAAAGGTAACAACTTCCGGCATACTCTCAACCTCAGCCGGAACACTTGGAGAGAGCGTCTTTGTTGCACCATCGAGTTTAACATTAACCAAGTTAGGCTCAACGCTTGCCTCTTCACGAGCCACGGTGTAAATCTTCGTGGTCAATTTATCGGAAGCCATCACAACAAAGCGAGTGGTATCCTCTGCATAAAGCATCTTCACGTTTTGGAAGAGTTCATTAATAATTGTGAAGTTAGCCGGCATCGTTGAAACGCTATATTCGGTAACATCCGGATTCCAAGCAGGAGTCAGCGTACCATCAGTCGTAACAGAGATATTAGCGTTCGAGTTGACAGACACTTTGTAACAGATGACATAGGTCTGTGCTTCACCTTTCTCCGGTGTAACAGTAATAATCACACTATCGTTACGGTGAGCAACAGCCACATTTTGGTGTACGCTATTCGGTGTAATATCGATATCTGAGATAGGCATAAACGGAGCCGTTTTCGCTTTCACGCACGCATTGCCAGAGAATAGTACTTCCGTTCCGCCCCAAGTTACAGACTTGAGCGTTGCGTCCGTTACAGCCGGACGAGTAGTGGTCAGCGTATAATCTGTATAAGAGTGGTCCTCACCATAGTTACGCAACGTACCCGTGCGAACCATATTATTACCTACTAACTTCTCTTCGCCCCACTCTACTACTTGCTCTTGGTCGCTTACTTGGCCAACAACCTCCAAAATAGGATAAGCTGTTTCTTCTTGATCGAGCGTAATAGAGATAGTCTTGTTGGTGTTATT
>JAEDLW010000049.1:0-11870 GCA_016295035.1 Paludibacteraceae bacterium | reverse complement strand
GCAAAGCGGCTGCAAAAGTACTGCTTTTTTTTGAACTGACCAAATTTTTCTGCAAAAAAACGTAAAAAAGCACTATTTTCTTTCTATTTCGGTGCTTTTTGATTGAATGAGAATAAATATCAGTGCTATGGCCCAAATGGCAATACCGTCGAATTTACCCCACATGCAATCGGTGAGCATGTTCAACATAGAGATAGCAACGAAATAGATAGCGGTCTGTCGCCCTATTCCTTTAGAGCAAACAATAATAGATATCCACGCTAATATAAAGAGCAGCATACCGAATATACCAAGTTCCATCAATTCCTCAAGATACTGGTTATGTGCGTGGTAATGCATTAGACTATAATACTCCATGTAGTGCGTATTGTATTTAGCCTCGAGATATTTGACTGATTGTCCACCACCAAGTCCCTTCCAAAAATAATCCTTCGGCGAACTGAGTGCCTGCTGCCAGATAGCAACACGGGGTTCTTTTAAAGTGAGTTGCTCGATAGTGATATCGCCTTGAAGCATCGCTTTCATGCGCGGGTGATGAACGAAAGCAAGAGTGCCAACAGCGAGAACAACAAAAATTGTGAATATAATGCTGACAATTAATGTTGAACGTTTAATCTTTAATGATAAAAGGAAGTAGATGATAGCGATGATAATAACGGCAGCCAAGGAAATAACCATCTGCCTGGAGCCAGTAAGAGGAATCGCCGAAAGCGATACGAGTGACAGAGGAATCCATATCTGAGGTTTTTTGCGCCACACTTGCACTGCAGCAATAGTACCCATAAGTTGGGTTGTGCACCAAAAAAGACGGTGCTTCATATACGATCCGTTGGCTATAAAGCATTCTATCCAATTTTTATATGAAAAACTCCAGTTGCGATAACCTAAATACTGAACCCAATCAGGACGGATATAAAACACTGTGTTCGCTATGCAATAAAACGGCACCGAAACTGCTACGCTGATAGCAAGTACTTTAGCCACAGCACGCCAATTATAGTGTTCATTAACTCCCCATATACCAACCGGCAGTATGAGAGCGAAAGTCATATAACGTTCCATCATAAAGCTCCATACACGGTGGTCAGGAGACCATAAACCTGTAAGTGCTCGCCAAGCATACCAAAGCGCAAAGAGAACAAAGGGCAGGAAGTAGTATGTACGGTTAAAAGATGGCTTCTTAAGAAAGCGGAGTTCAAGTACCCATGCAGCAAGCCATGCAACAAGTGTATAGCGCAAAACAATTTGCGGGAAAGGCAAAGCTGCCACTGCGATAAGGAAGAGAACGTAATTAATACGTCCCATAACAGACTGATATTGCTCGAACTTAGTCATCTAAATGTGTTATGGATTGTTTTACATGTTTGTGCCAACGGTGGGAAATTACATATTGGCAATCATAATCTGCATCCTCATTCATTGCTTTTGCGTAAGCAGAGACCATTGTACGCAAAGCCTCGCGGTCAATATTCAGACGCTCAAAATTGAGCAAACGTCGTTCACGAGACAAATGCTTACAGAAACGAATACGATTAAGGTCAATGACTTGAACAATGGAGCCATCCTCATTGAAAAGTATATTACCTCCGGAATAATCATGGTGCCAAATGCCCTGCTGATGTAAGGTGGCCGTAAATCGTCCGATAGATTGTAGAACGGCCTGGCGATTAGGGAATGACGGATTACCAATTAGGTCGTTGAAAGTGTAACGAGCTTGAGACAATGTGCACACGTAGGCACTCTCACGCAGGACACCGCAGACGCGCACTTCACGATAAGCTATTGGCGCGGGCGTTAAGTCGTTCATTCGTAACGCATATTCGTAACTGCGACGCGCTTTAGATTTGGAAAAAAAACCATAGATGATTCCTCGCCAGATAGACGGTATAGCAAAATGTTTAACAACCTTATTACCGACTACGCGAAGCGTGTTACGTTTATTGTAGATGATATCGCCTTCTGTCCATTGATTAAACTCACCCACTTGCTTAACGCTGCGGAAAAAATTGAAGAACCGCGACCACGACCGATGGTAATGCAGCGGACCACCAAGGTATTGCTGCATATAACCGGAATGCCTTGCATTGACGGCATCCACCACCTGACGTTTAAGCTGCCTGTCAGTAATGCGTTTAGATCCTTCTCGAACGCGGTAATGAAGACGTATATCAGGCAGACGAACAAAGTCGCCGCCATGCTCAAAAATAGACAACCAAAAGTCCCAGTCTTCACGAGCAATACAATGCTCCATATAACCTGTCGTAAGGTCGTAGTCGGCACGTCGATACATGGCGCATGTGTCAATCATATTCTTACGCGCAAGGAGTCGCTTACTAAAAGCGGGAAACTTCCACTCACCGGTTCTCTCACCAAAGAAATCCGCCCTACAACTGACCACCTTGACGTTTGGCTGTTGTTCAAGTACATCAACAGCCTCTGATATATACAGCGGATCAATAATATTATCAGCATCGACAGGCAGAATATAAGTGCCATGACTTAAACGAATAGCATGATTGCGCGCTGCGGATGCGCCACTGTTGGGCTGCGTATAGACTGCTACCTCTTTATGTTTTTGCGCAAAAGTTTGTGCTTTGAGCAAAGTATCATCCTTACTGCCGTCATCCATTACAATAACCTCAATAGGCCGATAAACGGACGCAACGACCGAAGTCAGAGCTTCCTCCAACCATTCAGACGCATTATATGCAGGCATTATGACGGATACAAGAGGCTTCATATTTTATCTTTGCGTTGAGTAATTTTGCGCCAATAATATAGGAGCGGATTAGTATATTTTATTTGTTTCCAAGGTCTACTGGAATGCGGTTTGTGAAGCACTGGATTAGTTACTTGCAGAATATTCTCGAAGCCCATCTTACGGGACATGTGACTGATGTGCACATCGTACCAGTTCTTCGTCGGATCAAGTTGGTTGAAGTCATATGCATGCAGAAAAGCGTTCGCGAGAAGTGTGCAGCAGAAGGAGAACCGTTTATTGCATGGTCTGTCTTGTTTCTCCCTGCGCGCATACTCGTAAGGAAAATTGACTTCATTTCGTTCATTATGCGTGACGGAAGCAACCATACCTGTCTGCGGTCGCACGGCCTGCGAGAGACGATCTAACGTGTCGGGCTGAACTATAACATCGCTCTCAACAATAACAAGATGTTGATCGTTTTGAAGGCAATGTTGCTGCGCGTCAATCAGCACCCAGCGATAATTAGGCGACGGATGATCAATCAGTTGACCTATATGTACCACATCAATACCCAACTCTTTATGCAAAGCATCCAATCGAGCAGCATTCTCCGCCGTGGAGTTATCGTCATAAATAGTGAGCGTGTGACCACCGGCAATAATAGCACGAACGGCCTGTTCCGTGGTCTCGATTGCATCCTTGACAGGCATTATCACGTAGAGTTTACTCTTCATCAGTAGTGTGTGTTTTTTTCTTGAGCTCAAAGTCACGACCAAGGTAGTTTTTCCGCACAATCGGATTAGCTGCCAACTCTTCGGGCGTACCGTGGAAGAGAATCTTACCCTCAAAAAGCAAATAAGCACGGTCGGTTATCATAAGTGTCTCATCCACATTATGGTCTGTAATAAGAATTCCAATATTCTTGCTTTTGAGCCGCCATACCACATCTTGAATCTCTTGCACAGCAATCGGGTCTACACCTGCAAATGGTTCGTCAAGCATCACAAATTTAGGCTCAATAGCCAAACAACGAGCTATCTCTGTACGACGTCTTTCACCACCACTAAGTCTATCACCTAAGTTCTTGCGAACATGGTTAAGGTTAAATTCCTGAATGAGTTGCTCCACTTTTTCTTCCTGATACTCTTTGGAAAACTTGGTCATTTCTAACACCGCACGTATATTATCTTCCACAGATAACTTACGGAATACACTTGCTTCTTGCGGCAGGTAACCTATTCCCATCTGCGCACGTTTGTACATAGGCATTCCAGTAATATCTATGTCATTGAGGAATATCTTGCCGCTATTGGCCGTTATAAGACCAACGGTCATATAGAAGGTGGTCGTTTTACCGGCGCCGTTCGGCCCGAGCAATCCGACAATCTCACCTTGCTCTAGATGAATACTCACATCATTAACGACTGTTCGCTTTCCGTATTTCTTGTAGAGGTGTTCTGTTCTTAATTTATCCATAAGCCTACGGGACAATGGTCGCTGTGCACGACCTCATTATATATTCTTGCGTTATACACGCGTTTCTTAAGCGGTTCAGAGACCCAGTGGTAGTCTATGCGCCATCCCGCATTGTTGGCTCTTGCGCCGGCACGATAACTCCACCAACTGTATTTTTCAGGCGATGGGTCGAACATACGAAACGTATCTACTAATCCGGATGCCTCCCAACGATCCATCCATTCGCGCTCTTCGGGCAAGAAACCACTCACACCTACTTGACGTTCAGGATGGTTAATATCAATAGGTTTGTGACAAATGTTATAGTCGCCGCAAATGACTACATTAGGTCGTTCTTTACGTAACTCATTAATCCAGACAAGGAAATCCTCAAGGAAATCCATTTTTACCGCTTGTCGGATATCGCCTGTCGTGCCGCTGGGAACATAAACACATACGATAGTTATGTCACCGAAATCAGCTCTTAGAACACGACCCTCGCTGTCATAACGCGGTATTCCCATACCCGCGACCACTTTGTCAGGCTCTTCTTTCGAGAAAATACATACGCCGGAGTAGCCTTTTTTCTCTGCAGAGTGAATATAACTATGATATCCTAATTCTTGCATTCCAATTACATCAATCTGCTCGGGTTGCGCTTTGCTCTCTTGGATGCAAAACACGTCTGGATCTTCTTGACGCAACCATTCCAGTAAGCCTTTGTTGATAGCACTACGGATGCCGTTGACGTTATAAGAAATAATTTTCATTACTCAATTCGTTTACCATTAATATCATATAATTCGTTGCCATGTTGAATGATTAACATACCATTGCGCAACCACTTGATATTGCTTTCTTTTTGTACCTTGATGTGGTTGATGGCTTCCAGAATAGTAGGTTCGCCGCCACCATTGACATCGAAGGTAATCTTTTTGTTCTCCTCAGTGATATTGGTCAACTTATATGCTGCAACATCAGTGAACGTATTCGCACCGGCAGGAAAAGCATCGGTCAATTTTCCAAAATAACCATTGTCTCTGTTCAACCTGCTATATTTTGGTGTGATGCCATCTGCCTCTACAATATCCACCCCCAGATTCGTTGAAGTATTATTGACCGAATTGCCCCTCCACCAGTTGGACTCATAGTTGATTCTGGTAATCAGCATTCCGTGTCCTGGAAGATAGGCATCCCAACCTTCTGTCTGCCTATTCTCAAACACATAAAACACGTTCGGTGACGGCCGTAAAATATTAGAAATTGAATTCCCCCATTCAGTTATATAGGCGGCAGACCGGGCTGTATTGATATCCAAAAGAGTAGCCGTCATAGGCTCATTGATTAAAGTAGGCGAAAGCCACCCCATAAACCATCTCTCATAGGCCGAATATGCAGGTGGAGTATTGGTGTCATTATTGTAAGGTCCGTAATCCATAACATCCCACTTTCCACTGGTTTTCCAATCGCCTTGTCCCGTTGTTTCATACAAATCCGGCAAACCCATAATATGACTAAACTCATGCACAAAAGTACCAATACCTGCTCGTTTTCCGGTTTGGCCGTTTAGTTCGCAAAGCATACAGTAGTGGTCAATTGTCTTACCGTTGAGTTTGAAGGCTTTGCCATAGTAGTGTAAGTCAGATTGATGAGGCCATATTGATTCTGATGCGCCACCATCCGCTTGGCCCATGCCTGCATAGAGAATCACCACCCAGTCAACATATCCATCATTATCATAGTCATACTGACTGAAATCCGCTCCGGCAGCAATCGCTTGTTGACAGGCTTCTACCACGAGATTGGCGGCACAAGTATCCCTGTTATTCTCATTATAATCTCCACCATAATATGCGCTATTCTTGCTCACTGTGACTGGGCCGAAGACATCCAGTTTTAGGTCGTATTCGCCATATGAGACGTCATAAAAATACTGATGAATAGAGCCCGTAGCGCCATTGTAGGTGTAGTTCTCTCCATTTGCCCATTCGTTCATTTGTGCGTTGGTGCTTGTGAACGTGGAATCTTGAAAATTTACTAAAATAATCGGTCCACGCGGAGAGAGTAAGCGGTCTATACCCGTTCGATTAATAGCACGACGCGAAGCGATTTGTGAATACATGCTTTCAGCACGACGTAAGGCAATCTCCTCATCCGTCAGCGCTGGAACAATAAGATAATCACCCTTTTCATCAGTTTGCAACCACTGACCCGCCTCATTCGTGAAATAACTGAATTTCTCATCACCATGATGATAAACTACAAGTTCAGTACCGTCCGACTGTATGTGCGTAATCGGACCACGATACGCCGGAACAGCTAATAAACTGCTCACCGCACACACCAATATTGTCAGTACTATAAACCTATTTTTCATTCTCTACATTCCTAATCTTTTTGAATAATTCACTCGCAAACACAAAATCGTTCAGCGCTTCATTATCACTTCTACAAATATCGTGCCGAGAGCCTTGCCACTCCTTGATTCCGTTCTTGAGGAAAATAATATTATCGCCTATTTCCATAATGGAGTTCATGTCATGGCTGTTCACTATGGTGCAGATATTATATTCACGCGTGATGTCTTGAATCAACTTGTCAATAATCAAACTGGTCTTAGGATCCAAGCCTGAGTTAGGCTCGTCGCAGAACAAATACTTCGGATTGAGCACAATCGCACGGGCAATAGCCACACGTTTCTGCTGACCACCACTAATCTCACTCGGCATTAGATTAAATGTGTGTTCCGGCATATTTACCCTTCGCAGGCAGAAAAGCGCCCGTTCACGCATGGCATCCTCGTCCATCTGAGAGAACATTTCCAGCGGAAACATTACATTTTCAAGCACAGTTTGAGAGTCAAACAATGCCGCACCTTGGAACAATGTCCCTACTCCGCGGTGATATGAGCGCATCTCTTTTTCGCCCAACTTTGCCACATCCCGCTGTTCGCCATTAGCCGTATCAATTATCAACTGACCGCTATCCACAGGGAACAAACCCAGCATCGTCTTCATCAGCACTGTCTTTCCTGAACCTGATTGACCAATGATCATGTTCACTTCGCCATCACGAAAGTCTGCGCTGATATCATTCAGCACCGTCACGCCTTCGAAACTCTTAACTATATTCCTAACTTGTATCATCAGTTCAGCATCAAATTAGTTAATACTACGTCCAGCAAAAGTATCACAATACTTGAATTCACCACCGCTTTCGTACTGGCTTTACCCACTTCTAACGCGCCTCCGTAAGCGTAATAGCCGTAGTAACTCGACATGCTGGCTATCACAAAGGCGAAAACAACCGTCTTAATAAACGAATACCACACATAAAACGGAATAAATGCATACTGGATACCTATTAGGTACTCGCTGACCGTCATGATATCC
Organism: Paludibacteraceae bacterium; assembly: GCA_016295035.1. Classification (GTDB taxonomy): domain Bacteria; phylum Bacteroidota; class Bacteroidia; order Bacteroidales; family Paludibacteraceae; genus Colicola. The sequence continues at coordinate 4,322 of JAEDLW010000049.1, read as the reverse complement.
GTCACGGAACTGATAAAATATCCGCCAAGCAAACCGATTGCCATCGATATTGTTACCAACAGAGGCATCATCACCATAAACGCTATCACTTTCGGAAGAATAAGATAATTGGCGCTATTAACACCCATTATCTCCATCGCATCAATCTGTTCCGTGATACGCATAGTGCCTATCTCTGAGGCAATATTACTACCTACCTTGCCGGCCAATAGCAAGCATAAAATCGTACTTGAGAACTCCAGCAAGATACAATCACGAGTTACTAAACCCGTTGTATAAATAGGCAGTAGCGGATTGCTCGTATTTAACTTCGTCTGCATTGTCATAATCGCTCCCATAAATACGCTGACTATCAACGTAATAAGGATAGATTGCAGACCTTGCTTATCTAATTCTAACACCAACTGACGACGAAACATACGCCAGCGGTCAGGCTGACGGAACACACGCCCCATCAGCAGAAAATACTCTCCTATGTTTGCTAATAATTTCATACTTACTGTGCTTGTACACCACCTCCGCCGCCAAGACGATTCAGCTCGTCCATGTTACCGACTTTGCGGTTCTTATGTTGCTGGAACTGACCAAACATCCACGTAACAGACAATACCACGCGTTGTTGACGCACTGTATTTTTATACCAACTCTCGTAGTTTTCTGGTAATCCCACACTCGTCGTATAGAAGGACATCGAACGGGCCAAGTCTTGTACATTTAAGTTAAAGATAAGACCTTTAGCCATCCAGGTCTTGCGCACGCCAAAACTCAAAAAATACATACTTCCTTGACGGTCATAACCTGTTGTCATCGGGGATGACCAGTTGCCATCAACAGTCATAATCCAATCCTTGGGAAGATATGCTGACAATGTGCCACCCGCATAACCATAATGGCTTCTTGACTCCAATACAGGGTTACCTTCAGGCGTCTTATCATAAGACTTGTTGATGAAATGTAACCATCCGGCATTCACCGTCAAAGCAAGCCAAGCGCCCTGCAGCGACTTATTCCCTTTGTCATCACTTACGTACTTAGGAACCAATGGCAATTCCGTCAGCGACAGGTTGCCACCATGCGTCGTGCACGTGCCGAAATTGCTCCAGTACGAAAAACCGCGACCATCCGGCATAACAATTGTCCGACGGGAAAACATATCCTGAGTATGCGCAAAATTGAACGTCACATTCAAATATTGCGTCCAAGAAAAGTGCACTTCCACATCGTTATTAAATTCAGGCGTTAATTCCGTATTACCAGACTGCGAACTATAGGCATCCACGTAAGTAACAAAAGGATTAAGCATCCAGTAATTAGGCCGCTTGATACGGCGAGTATAACTCGCACTCACGGATATCGGTTGCTTTATCTTGCCCAAAGGAGAAGAGCTGTATCCAACATATGCCGTCGGGAACGGATTAAAATACGACCGATTGGTCACAGAATCAGCACTAAGCCAGTTACCGTGACTGAAGGTATATTCGCCGCGCACTCCTAACTTAACCGACCAATGCTCGCCAAATTGCTTGCCAACAGATATATACGCCGCAGCTACATGTTCATCATATCGGAAATCAGATGGCGTAATGCTTATCGACTTGCCATTCAATAGTGAATCTGTCGTCATGCTGTTGGTCGTCGATGAAAGAGCGTACTTAATGCCGCACTCTATCATTCCGGTCTGCCAAAACTTGGTTTGAAAATCCAACTTCGCACTATATATATCAACTATCTGTTGACTCTTAATATCCAGTCCCAAGGTATTTACATTCACATAGTCCGTCACTTGAAGGTTCTTGCTCTTATTGTTATAGCGGTTATAGTCCACATTAACTGTCAACTCGCGTTCCAAAGACTCGCTAAAAGTGTGCGTAAAGTTGAGGTTCGCTGTGTGCTGAGGAGCTTGAAGTTGATTGCCAGACTCAGTATAACTCCACGCCGTATCATTACCTTGAACGGTGTACGCATAGTTGCGACCGTCGATTATCTTCTGTCGAATATCCATATATGGAACTTGCAGAATAAAACCTAACGTATTCACAGAGTCTATATACCAGTCATTACCCACCTTCATCATATAATACTGAAAATTCACATTGTAACCCGAATTGGAATAATTCTCCACATTCGGAGTCTTGCGGTACGAGATAAAGTCCATATCGTTTTGCGCAAACGCTTGCGTCAACTGGCCAAAGGTATACGTCTTTTCGCCGCGATAATTGAGGTTGAGCGAAACCATATCCGTCTGGAGCCAACGCTTCACATCACCAAAATACATTCCACCGTACGCAGCTGAAAGCATACCGTTGAGGCCTTTCATCATATTACGCTTCATCTTGATATTGATAATCCCACCTTGCCCGCTCGCATCATACTTAGCAGACGGATTGGATATAATCTCTACCTTTTCTATCATATTGCCATCTGTTCCATCTAACATCGCCTTCAGCTGCTGACCACTCATGTAGGATGGCTTGCCGTCCACATATATCTCAACCGATTTGCCGTTAACGGTAATGTTTCCATCCTTATCAATCCGAACACCGGGGGCACGACGCAAAATATCGTTGCCATTACTACCTGCAGACAATGGCGATGCACTCACATTTAACACCAATTTATCCATCTGTCGCTCAATCAGAGGTTTCTTCGCCTTAACATCCACTTCCTTTAATCGCTCCGTCTCTTCGTGCAACACAAAATCTGGTCCGCCGAAGGCTGTCATATAGCCGACATAAGAAGCCTGAAGTATCAATTCATTACGCTTTAATCCTAAATCCTCTATCGCATACCGTCCATCATCATCCGTAATCGCACCCGTCAACAATACCGAATCCTTGTCCATTACCGATATCGTCACAAACTGCATCGGAGCACCGTTTCCGTCTGTCACTCTACCCTTGATCGCCTCTGCTGATAGCGAGCAGGCAAAGTGCAGCAATAATACATACAAAACTGTTTTCTTCATAATGTTTTTTTAAAAAATCCGGCGCAAAAGTACTGCTTTTCCTCGATTTGATATATGAAAAAACGGACATTATACTGTTTCTATGCGAAAAAGACTGAAAAATCATCACTTAACGGAATACCGAGCGCGCGGAACTGGCTTGGACATACACATCCCATCTGCTGAAACTCCAACGCCATATGGCTTAAGTCGTAATACCCATGCGTCAACGCTATTGATAGCAGGTCTATGGCGTTGCCCGTGTGCGCAATTTGTTGCATCTGCTGAATCGTTCGATGAAAACGGCGCAAACGAATAAACTGTTTAGGCGGTATACCCACATAAGTCTTGAAAAAACGCAAAAACTGACGTTCTCCCAGGCAAGCCACAGAAGCCATTTCTGCCGCAGAGATATTACCCTTCGCCTCATCACATGCCGAAATCACTCTTCTCAATCGTGCATAACGGACATCTTCTTTATGCGGCAGGTGACCCAAGAAAAAAGCATCTATCAATTGAGCTATCTCCGATGAGTTTTCCAATTGCTTAAAAATATCGTCCAATTGTAACAACCCCTCGTCTCCATATGCTTTTGCAGTCAAAACCTTTCCCGCTAACTGATGAAGGTCAATTCGTAGCAACGCATACATCCCTCCAGGCTCAAAATCCAGTAACATGCCTTCGAACCAACCCTTCAAGGTCGTCAGACCAATCGTCTTCTGGTTGGCGCCGAGCAATGTTAGACCATCCGACTGCACACCATTGAAATCCGTCAGCACATTCCGCATGAAAACCAAACTGCCGTAATTCGGCAATAAGGGCTGTACATGCTTGCCATTCACAAAACGAGGATCATCCGCTGGAGGAACCATCGTATCTATCGATCCCTCGGCGCGGACAAACACATACCTTGTGATATATGGCCGCAAAGCCGCAGTTGGTTGAATGATTTCAAATTGCATCTATTATAGGTTTGGTAAAACCATTGACGGGCTAATTTATATGCCTTACTTTTTAGCTATGCTACAAATAGCCCGCAAAGATACAACTTTTTTTGCATTTGTGCAAAAGAATATGAAAAAAAATACATAATTCCTCCAATTCCTGCATTTTCTCACTACTTTTCCCTCAACCCTTAATCCTTCTACTCTACCCTTTCGCCCTTAATCTTTCGCTCCATCACCTTTCGTCCTTAACCTTTCGCTTCTTCACCTTTATCACCTTTATCACCCTTCACCTTTCGTTCCATCACCTTTCGCTCCTTCACCTTTTGCCCTAAACCTTCGCTCCGTCACCTTTCGCTCCTTCACCCTTCGCCCTTAACCTTCTCTCCGTCACCTTTATCTCCTTTATCACCTTTATAACCCTTAACCTTTCG
>JAEDLW010000004.1:0-39957 GCA_016295035.1 Paludibacteraceae bacterium | reverse complement strand
TAACCCGCAAGGTTTTGCTTTTGGCTTGTGTACACATCGAAAACGTTTTCACAAAACAAAGCCGAGCATAAATCCTTGCTCAAATGAAAACTAATTATGATGTTTTAGTTGAACTTAGAAGTAAAAAACAACTAAAGCCATTAATGTTTATCTTCGGCTTGCCGACCCACTACATCCAATGGATGGAGTATTATGAGTATCATCTCCAACATCCGGAGTTGAGTTACTCTGAATTATCGTACTCTTTACCTGCGACACGCTCTACCATACATCGAGCTGTTACCTTCATGGAAACACCTTTCGACGAAGGTATCTAATTCTGCGTCCCATAACCGCGGGATGCTTATTCCAAAAAATAGCACTACCTTTGCACCGAAATTTCAAACCGACCTGCTTGGTGCAGGCGGAGACAAAAGGCCTTTTGTCATTTTTGTTTAACGCCAAAAAATAAACAACTATGGCAAAAATTTTTAAATCGGGATTGCTCGCTCTCCCGCCTTACCAAAACATGGTGTCACAAATCTATTTGGACACTATGTTGAAACTTACAACCAAGGATCGCCACATGCAAGCCGGCGAAACACGAACCGTCGAACTCACTATGGTCGAAGACTACGAGAACTTCGAGGCTACAGAAGTCGTCAAAGACATCTATACCCGTAACCCCAAAGTCTTCAATGGCGAGTACATCAACGTCCATCGAGACAAACAAGGTCACTACCAAGTTACCTTGCGCAGAATCGAGATGAAGAAAGGGTTTAATGCTATTCGCATAGCGGATGCCATCAAAACCGAGTTACTAACTGCTAAAAAAATCTTAGGACTATGAAACAAACTAAATTGACATTCGAGGAGGAGAGCAAGACGCTCTCCCCTCAATCCCGACTCTCGCTCCCAAAGGACAAAGACCTTCCTCCGGTTATCCGTGAGATAGTCTCTAATGCCCCGCAAAACCGTAAAATACCGGCTTTTGTTGCTACACTCAGCCCTCTATGCGCCATGTGCCCACGCGTGAGATTACATTATTATTATGACTCGCGACCGTCAGCACTCCTCCTCCAAGTCCTTATCGAAGGTGCACAGTCTTCCGGTAAATCTTTTGCCGCTGACATAGAGTCCCTCATCATGGACAACACCCTCAAAGCGCACGATAAGGCTATGCGTCGTCTCGAACAGGAGTATCGCGATAAACGCAAACGTCGTAAAGCCAACGAGAAACTCGAGGAAGAACCCGAAACAACCATCCGCGTCGTACCACCTACCATCTCCAAAACAGTCCTCACCAAGCGTGCAGACATGTACGAACGAGTATTCGGAGATACACTCACGTTCTGGATGTTCGCAGAGGAACTCGCACAGGTCACAGATGCCGGCAAGAACGGCTATTCCAACCTACGTACTATCATGCGCACGGCTTACGACCTTGGCTCACTCTTCGGTATCGATTTCGCGTCAGATAACTCGTATTCCGCCATCGTGGACATCAACATCTGTTCCATGTTCTGCGCTACTCCCTCGGCGATTGATGACTACTTTGACAAAAAGGCTATAGAAGGCGGTAACATCACCCGAACTATCCTCTGCAAACTCGACGAGAACATAGGCGAAGAAGGGGCTATCTTTCTCCCTTACACGGTCGAACAACGTATTGCTATCGACGCTACACTCGCTCGACTCATGAACGAGACCTACGACGGAGACGGAATGCTCAAACCGACAGTCAACCTCGACATGTCCTGGCTCGATAAAACCGTCTGCAAATGGGTGCGCGAGAAAGGCAAAGAAGCAACCCTGAGCGGTAACTACGCCCTCGATGTCTTCCGCAAACGTTCCTCCGTCTCCGCCTTCCGTATTGCCGCCCTCTGCCAATACCTCTATGAGCTAGAAATAAACGGGGTCCCCACAGAGCTTTGCTCGCATGGGGAGAGCGGAGGCACAAGTCGCCCATCTGTTAAGCGGAGTGGTACAGACCATTGCGATCTTGTTGCCGAACGCGAAAGTTTGTCTCCTGCTTCGCGTAAAAACGCGAAGGATACAATCCAAAAGCGCGTCCGTCAGATATACCTCTTTATGGCTGATTACATCCTCCAATCGATGCTCGAACGATGGGGAAACCGCTTCGAAACACTCAATAACAAGCGTGAGAAAGAGAATAAGCCCGGACCAAGAGAATGCCTCTTTGACCAACTGCCGGACACCTTCACGCGCGAGCAGTTGAGTACGCTTATCGAACAAGTTGGCAAAGTAACTCCGGTTAAGGTCTTCATCTACCAATGGAAGAAACTCCGTGTAATTGAAGCTATTGACCGAAATAATTTTAGAAAGGTAAAAGGTAAAAAGTAAAAAGTATCGAATTATGAAAGGTATTTATAGAATCGTATCACTCTGCGAACCGCAGAACATACAAAAATCCGACGGCACACAGCTCGTCAAACAACAACTCATCCTACGTGAACAAGGCTCCCAGTACGAAGATGCATACCTAGTCACGCATCTCGGACAAGAACCGTTACGCCTCAAGGAAGGCATGTGTATAGCAGCGTCCGTTAGACTCCGCGTCAACGAAAGTACCGTCTCCGTGTCGCCCGACAAACCTATGGAAACGCGTTACTATCAGGATGCCGTCCTTCAAGAGTACGCCTGTCTCATGCTCTAAGGTTAAAGGTTAAAAGTTAAAAGTCATGGACATTCAACTCATACGAACAAATTACACCCAATGGGGTGTAGAAGGGCACCTCTACATCAATCGCAAACGTATCTGCGATACCGTAGAACACCCAACACGACACCTTCCGGAAGGAGACTATCAAATCACAAATGACAAATCACAAATGACCAATGAGGAATGTTTCATTCCGTCCCCCTTCCGCCACGGCGACGGCGCTTTAGCAAGCATCCACGGAGAGATTATCGTAGGTAAACAACTCCTACCTGGAGTCGTAACCCAATCACAATCCACCTACAACCACCTCTACGAACGCTTCAAAAAAGCCTTCCAACGTGGCACACCCATCCACCTCCGGATAGTGAACTAAACAAAAAAGTGCTCGAAAGGGCACTTTTTTTTGTGTATCTCGAATAATTGTTGTACCTTTGCAGGCGGAATTTTAGAGAAGGATGGGAACACCTCGCGACATAGAACAATTGGTTATTCCGGAGTTTGAAGAATACATCCGTCAGGGAGAACCGAATAAAAGTGCCAAAGCGTCTCTTTGGCAAACTGCAACCGGTTTGCAAGCTGTTGATGGTTTAAAAACATCGGAATACTTACATGAAACGGCACGGAGAAATATAGAAGGTGAGATAACACTTGATGAGGCACATGAGTTGATACATGGATATTATCAAAAACGTGCTGCGCGCAATGAACCAACGAACGAAGATGAAGAGGAAGCTGATCGCACTTCGTCCAATATTGCGCGTATTCTGGCTTCTCAGACGTTAGCCTTTTCAACAAATGGTTTTATTGCTTTGCATCGTCGTATTTTTGATGGTGTTTTTAAGCATGCAGGAGAATTGCGCAAATATGATATTACCAAGAAAGAGTGGGTATTGCACGAAGATACTGTCAATTATCTGAACTGGGAAGATTTGCGAACGGCTTTGGATTATGATATTGAGCAAGAGAAGGCCTTTTCTTACGCCGGAATATCGAATGATGAGATGATTAGTCATATCGCACGATTTGTGAGTGGCTTATGGCAGATACATCCTTTCGGTGAAGGCAATACGCGCACAACAGCAGTATTTACTATTCTTTATTTGCGTTCAATCGGTTTTGTTGCGGACAACGATTTATTTGCTCGTCATGCGTGGTATTTCCGTAATGCGCTTGTTCGTGCCAACTATAAGAATGCGCGGCGTGGAATCGATTATTCTCCACAATATTTGGAACGTTTTTTCCGCAACTTACTGCTTGGGGAACAATGGGATTTGCGTAGTCGATACTTGTATATCAGTCCTCCTGCCGAATGGCAAAATCAGCCAAATTTATCCCCCGAACAAGTACCCGAACAAGTACCCGAACAAGTTAGTACGAAAAATGCTGTTAATCAAGTGGATATAAATTTGTATAGCGATCTTGAGAAGCAGTTGGTTCTGACGATTGGATGTGAGCAAAAGAGTATCAAAGAATTGCTTACAATTCTGCAATTGCGTCATCGTCCTAATTTTATAGAGTATCATTTGAATCCGGCGATAAAGGACGGATTGGTTGTTCCTCTTTATCCGAATAATCTTAATCATCCTCGTCAGAAATACCTATTGACCGTAAAAGGTCTGCTGCTTTATAAGCAGTTAAAGTCGTAAGATTAAAAAATCTTTGCAGACAGAAAGATGTGTGACTTCACAAAAGTGTCGTAATAACGAAAAATCAGTAAGATTATGGCAGCAGCAAAATGGATATTAGGCGGACTGGGATTTGTGCTTGGCGGACCGATTGGTGCGATTATCGGCGTAGTGATAGGTTCGCTTTTTGAAGGCGAAACGGGTTGGATTAACAGCCTGCCGGAGAGCGACGACGAAGACACTTCTCAGTCGGGAAGTTACCGTGAGCAAAGCCAATCCGGTCGTTCCACGCAATCAAGTCATTCAAGTCGTGCAACGGCTGGCGATGTGCGCGTGTCGTACCTTGTGCTGATTGCGTGCGTGATGAAAGCCGATGGGCATGTGCTGAAGTCGGAAGTGAACTTCATTAAGCCGTATCTGATTAAGTTATACGGCGAAGAAGGCGCCAAACAAGCGCTGCAACTGCTCAAGAAACTGCTGGAACAAGATATTGATTACGTGTCTGTCTGCGGTCAGATGAAGCAGTATATCAATTACTCCATACGCTTGGAGATGCTGCATCTGCTCTTGGATTTGGCGAATGCGGATGGCGACTTCGCAGAGTCGGAACGCGCTATGATTGAGCGAATTGGCATTAGCTTAGGCATCAGCAGAGGCGACTATAACTCGCTTGAGTCACTCTATAAGAAAACCAAAGATCCGCACTGGGCTTATACCGTTTTGGAGATTGAAGAAACGGCTTCGGATGAGGAAGTGAAGAAAGCCTACCGCCGTATGGCGATGAAGTTCCATCCCGATAAAGTGGCAAATGCCGGCGAAGAGATGCGACAGAAAGCCACCGAGAAATTCCGAGCCATCAACGAGGCGTATGAGCATATCAAGCTTCTTCGCAACATGAAGTAATGTGCGAACCGACATTTTTTTTATCTTATTCCTTAAAAATACCTATATTTATCGAAATTCGATAAAAAAATTTGTCTATTCCATTTTTTTGTTGTATATTTGCACGCTAATTTGAGTTACTATGTACGCATTGGTTACAGGTGCATCGAGTGGAATAGGTTTGGAGTATGCCAAACAGTTGGCGCGAGACTATCACTATGATATCGTTTTAGTGTCCAATCAGGAGAAGGAATTGGCTGCGGCTGCAGCGGATATTGCTTCACAGTTTGGCGTTCAGACGAAGAGCTTGTATATGGACTTGTCCAAACAGAACGCGGCGGAGGAAGTGTATGATTTCTGCAAGAAAGAAGGGCTGGAAGTTGATGTGCTTGTCAATAACGCCGGTATGCTGATTTTCCAATCGTTCCGCACGACGCCGATGAAGAAGATTGAGACGCTGGCGATGTTGCACGTAGTGACGATGACCAAACTCTGTCGCCTTTTTGCCGTAGATATGTGCGAGCGAGAGAGAGGTTATATACTTAATATGTCTTCCATGTCCGCGTGGATGGCGATGCCGGGAATACAATGCTACAACGCCTCGAAAGTGTATGTGCTCAGTTTCAGTAAGTCGCTGTGGTATGAACTTCGTCCTCATCACGTGCGCGTTTTGGCTGTAACGCCGGGTTCAACCGATACGGGATTGCTGCCGTTTGGACCTAAGTTTGCTGGCTTTTTGCGCGCCTTACATATAACGATGCCGGTTCCGCGATTGGTGAAACGGGCGTTGAGAGTGCTGTTCAAGCGACGCAAGAAAACGTGCATGCCGGGCGCATGGAATTATATCATTGTGCCGATTATCAATCACTTGCCGGATTGGGTAGTGAAAGTGGCACAATCGAAGTTGTTAGAGATTTAAGGAAATAGATATTTATGAAGCGTAAGATTGCAATAGTAGCAGGCGGAGATAGTTCCGAACATGATGTGTCGTTGCGTAGTGCAGCCGGTATTTTGTCATTTATTGATAAGGATAAATACGACGCAGAGATAGTGGAGTTACAAGGAAGCGACTTGAAGACCTTGAGCCGTTTGGTGGATTTTGACTATGCGTATGTGACTATTCATGGCACTCCGGGCGAAAACGGTTTGCTGCAAGGCTATCTGGAGATGATGCATATTCCGTATTCTTGCTGCGGTGTGTTGGCTGCGGCTTTGACGTTCAATAAGTACACCTGCAACCATTATCTGCATGCTTTTGGCATCAATATCGCTAAGAGTATTCTGCTGCGCAAAGATCAAGTGCCGGCCGATATCGAAGAGCAAGTGGAGCGTGAATTAGGCTTTCCGTGCTTTATTAAGAGCAACGTGGGAGGTAGCAGTTTCGGTTGCACGAAAGTGAAGACACGCGATAATGTGCTGTCCGCAATTGAACGTGCTTTTGAGGAAGGCGACGAAGTGATTTGCGAGTCGTACCTCAAAGGAACAGAAGTGACCAGCGGCGTCTATAAGACGAAGAACAAAGCGGTGGCATTCCCAATCACAGAAGTAGTGACCAAGCGTGAGTTCTTTGATTATGACGCGAAATATAACGGCCAAGTGGACGAGATTACTCCGGCGCGTATTCCGGATGAGTTGCGCGACAGAGTGCAGGCGATGACGCTGAAGATTTACGATATCATCGGCGCACATGGTATCATTCGTACCGACTATGTGCTCATAGACGATGAGATTTATCTCTTGGAAGTCAACACCACGCCTGGAATGACTGCAACGAGTTTTATTCCGCAGCAAGTGCGCGCAGCCGGATTAGACATTAAAGATGTGCTGACAGATATTATCGAGGACTCGTTTGCAAAATAATGCTCTATGATTGATGTAAATGCTGAAATAGGTAAGTTAGACTGGTCGCGCGAGCCGCAAGGTTTGTACGAACCGATAGGTTATACTTTGGCAGCAGGTGGCAAACGTGTGCGTCCGCAGTTGGCGTTATTGGCAACGAAACTGTTTGGCGGCAACGAAGAAGATGTACTTCCTGCGGCATTGGCACTCGAAGTATTCCATAACTTCACGCTGCTCCATGACGATGTGATGGATAAAGCACAGGTGCGTCGCGGACGTCCGACGGTGCATGTTAAATGGAACGAGAACACGGCTATTCTCTCCGGCGACCAGATGATGATTGAAGCATACAAACTGCTGAGCCGCGTGCCGGAGAAAAAATTGGCGAAGACGCTACGGCTGTTCAATCAAATGGCTACCGAGATTTGCGAGGGACAACAATATGATGTGGATTTTGAGTCTCGCGAGGATGTGACGATTCCGGAATATATGGAGATGATTCGTCTCAAGACGAGTGTGCTTCTTGCCACTGCTTTGAAGATAGGCGCTTATATAGGTTACGCTAATGATGAGCAGCAGCAGAAAATGTACAACTTCGGTATCCATGTGGGTTTGGCTTTCCAGATTCAAGACGATATGTTGGATTGCTATGGCGACCAAGCTACTTTCGGTAAAGCCATAGGTGGCGATATAGCTGAGAACAAAAAGACTTACCTCTGGCTAACAGCTGCCTCGAAAGGTGCGAAGGAAGACTTGGCGCTGCGGGATGAAAGTAAGGAATCGCGCTTCAAGCGAATCATAGGTATCTATAATCGTTTGCGCGTTAAAGCCGCAGCAGAGAAAGAGATTGCGAAACAGACAGCCGCTGCAATAGCATGTCTCGAAGACTTGCCGCAAAATGATTACACGGAACAACTACGTGCCTTGGCGCGTAAGCTTGCTGACCGAACCAAATAGAATTAAATACCACGATTATGCCATACAGAAGATTACCTAACACAGACCAAGCACGATTGAGTGCCTTACAAAATGCCGTACAACGTGCGAGTGAAGCGGATTTCATGGAGCAAGTACTGAATTACCGCACGCTGTCCAATGCGCAACGATTCCTCTTGCAGTTCGAGAACCAAGTATCGCAATACCGCGAGAATTTCAATGGTCGTGTGTCGGCTAATAAACAATATCGCCACATGGTGCAAAATGCGCGAATGTATATTTCTCACTTTATCCAAGTACTTAATCTGGCTGTCATTCGTGGCGAGATAAAGAAAGAACTCAAAGAGCTCTATAAATTAGACACCGAATCGCATGTGTTGCCGGATTTGAGTAGTGAGGAAGATATACTTGTTTGGGGACAAAATATCATCGATGGCGAACAAGAACGCACGCGACTCGGCGGATTCCCGATTTATAACCCGTCTATCAATAAAGTCAAAGTACATTACGACATCTTTAAGGAGCATTTGACGAACCAAAGGATGCATCGTAAGACGACGGATCGTGTGTATGGTGATTTGGAAGAACTGCGCAAACAAGCGGACGAGATTATTCTCGATATCTGGAATCAAGTAGAGGCATACTACAAAGATAAGTTACCATACGAACGTCTGCGCAGTTGCAAGAACTACGGACTAATATACTACTACCGTACTGGCGAAAAACATTTGTCGCCGGAAACAGATAAGGCTCTTCAGCGGAAGATAGCCAGCGAACCTACAATCCAATGGACTGACTAGGAGTGATGACTCCGTCAACCGGTTTGTCGAAATGAGAGTGAGGAAGTTCGTGATTTTTTATTTGGAAATCATAAGCGACACCTAATTGTTTGGCACGCTTATTTTTCTTGAGAAAGCGATCATAGAATCCTGCTCCCCGACCGATACGGTTGCATTGCAAGTCAAACACCACGCCCGGAACAAGAATGAGATCAATCTTGCCTTTGAAAGTGGTGGTCTGGGGTTCAGGAACAGAGTAGCGACCACGTTGCATCGTCTCCTCACCTAAATATTGACGAGGTTCAATACATTTACGATGAGTGACGGGTAAAATAAAGGTTTTTTGACCTTCGTAACGTTGGAGTAAAGGACGCAAATCTACTTCGTTGTGAATAGGGTAGTAAATCATAATGGTTTGAGCGTCGTGGAAGCAAGGTAATTGTTCGAGACGAGCTATGATAGCCTCCGAATCGGCTTTAACTTGGTCTTTGGGATAGATACGACGTTTCTGCTCAACGATAGCGCGAATAGCTTGTTTCTCTTTTTTGAGAACAACCGAGGGTATGAATCTTTTTAAATTGTGAAGTTGACTCGCAAATAGCATAAATCAAATAGATTTGTTTTAAACGGCGGCAAAAGTACAAAAAAAATACTGACTGACCAAAAAAAAGTAAAAAATAAAAAAAGATATATGATGAATAAACGGAATATAGGATGTTTTTTGCTCGTCCTAATCGCATTTGTGTTGTTTTCGTGTAACAAGGAGAGCACTAACAATCAGACATCGGATATAGCACAACTAACGTCATTCTATTTTGCTGATATTAAGGATATGCCGGGTTTGGCTGAGGCTAAGTTTAAGATTGACGAGCGTTTGGATACGGGATTGGTGACCAACCAGATTTCGCAGTATGATTCTATGCGGTACGGTACATCGCTCAAGAAAGTGGTGCCTAAGTTCACCTTTGCTGCTTCTCCGGGTTCCGCTACTATGCATTTGGGCGATACCACCATTGAGTTAAGTGGTATGGATACACTCGATTTCACACGGACACCTATTTACTTGACAATCGTTTCATCCGATTTGTCCAACACGAAAGTGTATGAAATCAAAACCACTGTGCATAAAGTAGATCCGGATTTATATGAATGGCGAACCATTACACCGGCCGCTTTCACGCCTGAAGAGGAGGAACAACAAGTAGTTATGCTAGGCAATACATTCTACTGGTTTAGTAATAACGGTTATGCGAATAGTCTCCATACTTCCACCAATGCGGAAACATGGACTACAAAGACTATTTCCGGCTTGCCTTCAGTCTGCCACGTGAAAGGTATTTTGGCACACAAAGACAAACTTTACTATGTGGATACAACAAAGTTGTATATCTCTACCGATGCGGAGAACTGGACAGCTACTGATTTTAGCGCTAAGCCGTTTAGAATGTTTACGATGCTCATGTCGTTTAATGACACGGCTTGGGTCTTGGCTTCAGATGTTGCAAAAACGAACTACTATCTGGCGCAAGTAGTGGCTGATACCATTCGTTTAATAGATGTTAAACTGGACAAAGATTTTCCGATTAGTGGTTTCTCTACTGTCACTTTCGAGAGTTCAAGTGCCCGCAAACGTGCGCTCATTATCGGTGGATATGCCATCAGTGGACAATGTACCAACAGCCGTTGGAGTTTAGAATATGCACCAACCATCAAAGGCTTGTATCGACTCACGAACTACTCCATTGAGCAAAGCGATTTTGCCACACTTACCGGTACATCGGTCATATGGTATAAGAACCAATTGATGATGCTTGGTGGCGTTAATAAGGATATGGTTTTCCATGGAACCGATTTCTATGTTTCCACAAACGAAGGTTTCACCTGGACTAAAATCGATACTACCAAATGCAAACTGCCCGAGACATATACGCCGAGGCAAAAACAAACCGTGCTTATTAAAGACAATAACGTTTATATCTTTGGTGGCGAAGATATGGGAACAACTTATAGTGATGTCTATTGTGGCCGACTCAATTCCATTGATTGGCCTACCGAATAGGAATAAATAAACCAACTAAATATTTACGATTATGACAATTGACAACTACAAATTCGCAGGTAAGAAAGCGATTGTACGTGTGGACTTTAATGTGCCACTCGACGAAAATGGTATCATCACAGACGACACTCGTATCCGGGGTGCTCTTCCAACTCTTAAACACATTCTCGATGAAGGCGGTGCGCTCATTATCATGAGCCACATGGGTAAACCAAAAGGCAAAGTGAACGCTAAGTTCAGTCTCAGCCAAATCGTAGAGCCGGTTAGCAAAGCTTTGGGCGTAAAAGTACAATTTGCTCCTGATTGTGCAAAGGCAAAAGAGCAAGCTGATGCCCTCAAGCCAGGTGAAGTGCTGATGCTCGAGAACCTCCGTTTCTATGGCGAGGAAGAAGGCAAACCGGTAGGTATCGACAAAGAAGATCCTGCTTACGAAGAGGCAAAGAAAGCAATGAAAGCTAGCCAGAAAGAGTTCGCAAAAACGCTCGCTTCGTATGCTGACTGCTACGTAAATGACGCTTTCGGTACCGCACACCGTAAACATGCTTCTACTGCTGTTATCGCTGACTACTTTGATGCTGACAATAAGATGCTCGGCTATCTCATGGAGAAAGAAGTACAGGCTGTTGAAAACATCCTCAATAATATCAAACGTCCGTTCACCGCTATTATGGGTGGCTCAAAAGTATCAACCAAAATCGGTATCATCGAGAACCTCATGAACAAAGTGGACAACCTCATCCTTTGCGGTGGTATGACCTATACGTTCGCTAAAGCACAAGGCGGACATATCGGTAACTCTATCTGCGAGGACGACAAACTGGATCTCGCACTCGATATTATCGCACAAGCAAAAGCAAAAGGCGTGAACCTCGTTCTTGGAACTGACTCTGTTTGCGGTGACAAGTTTGCTAACGATGCTAATCAACTCGTTTGCCCGTCCAACGCTATTCCGGATGGTTGGGAAGGTCTCGACGCAGGTCCCGAAAGCCGCAAGTTATTTGCTAAGGCTATCGAAGGCGCTAAGACTATCCTTTGGAATGGTCCTGCCGGCGTATTCGAGTTTGATAACTTCACAGGTGGTAGTAAGGCTGTTGCTGAGGCTGTAGCTAAAGCAACTGACAATGGCGCTTATAGCCTTATCGGTGGTGGCGACAGCGTAGCATGTGTGAATAAATTCGGAATGGCTGACCGCGTAAGTTATATCTCTACCGGTGGTGGCGCTCTGCTCGAGGCTATCGAAGGTAAAGTGCTTCCTGGTGTTGCAGCCATCAAAGGTGAGTAATTAAATCTGATAATTGATAACTTATTTATGGAAATAGTAGGAAAAATCGTTCAAGTGCTTCCGGCACAAGAAGGCGTAAGTAAATCAACGGGTAATCCGTGGAAAATTCAGTCGTATATCCTCGAGACTCTTGAGCAATACCCGCGTAAGGTGTGCTTCGAGATCTTCGGTGAAGACCGTATCAAGAATAACCCGTGCGAAATAGATCAGATTGTAACCGTCTCTTTCGACATCGAGAGTCGTGAGTTCAACGGCCGTTGGTATACCTCAATCCGTGCTTGGCGCGTACAGCAAGGTGACACCACGGCTAATGCAGCCGATCAACCGGTAGTTCCGGGGGCTCCAGCTTCTGCTCCCGCAACTCAAGCACAATCTGCAGAGCCTATGACTGGCAATGTGCAGACTTTTGATGCTGCGGCTTCGCAGGACGACGGAACTGATTTGCCCTTCTAATGCGTAAGGTCTGGATAATCATAGTAATCATCATTCTGACGGGTGGCATAGTACTCTGTGCCATCCGTTGGAATGCTTGGTTTGGCAATCCGCCTGAACCTATCTGGACAGGTGATATCATTGACTATTCTTTCCCCACATTTGGTGAAGACAGTGTGCCCGGATTTGAATATACCGGCCTTGATTGGGCGGATAAAAAACAACCTGACACACTGGAGATGCTGGTCTTTGGCGATGTGCATAACTGTTTGCATCGTGCGCAATGGCAAACAGTCGCTAACCGGCATCCACAGGCTGATTGCTATATGCAGATAGGCGATTTCGTTGAGCGTGGTTATGAGTATTACAACCAAATGCTTTACCATGAGTTAAATGGTACGCCGTTCGATTCCCTGCCTATCATCAATGTGCCGGGCAATCATGAATATCGCAAAGGTGTTATTCGTACCCTGCCGGACTATTGGACCAAGACGTTCAAACATCCCCATAATGGCCCAATTAACTTCGAAGGAACGACCTATTATGTCGATTTGGAGGAGGTACGCGTTATCGCCATTAACACCAACGGACTGCAGTTTCTGCACGACTTTACGCGTGTTAATACATGGCTAAAAAGCGTTATTGCAGATGCAGACGACCGATTTGTTGTTGTTATCATGCACCATCCCGTCTTTTCCAGTGGTATGGGCAGACAGAACATTAACATTATGCTCACTTTTGCGCGTGCACTGCAGAATGCTGACTTGGTATTTGCTGGTCATGATCATACTTATGCGCGCCACTTACCATTCGTCAATATCAACTCTGCAGAGAAATTCTATCTGCATAAACTCAGTTCCCGCTTTACGCGCATAGGAGCCGGAATGCAGGTATATGAGGATGTGCGCATCTATGGTGACACCTTACATCTGCAAACTCGATATATAAATAGCGGAGAAGTGTATGATGATGTGCTTATCATCCGTACCGACGAAGGGAAAGAGATCATTGACAATGCAGTTAACCTGCCGGAAACAATAGATGTTCCCGAACGGTATCAGGGCAGAAAAAATTGGAAAACCAAAACCTTTGCCAAGCGTCGGATTAAACGCTTGCGTTCTGTGGTTAAGGAATCGTCAATCAAATAGTTCCATCAGTACATCAATAGATTTAGGTCGCCGAAAGTCTTCGAGATGGAGTTGATAATAATCGCACCACTCTTCAATCAGACTTTGACGATCTTTTCTATTTTTAGGCACACGCAATAACGGAATGTCCGCATCTTCATTCACTCCTATACCAAGTGCATTGGCAAATCCTGAAAGAAAACGCAGATGCACATTCTCAATATCTTTCGATTCATTCAGGTCGTGAATAGTCGTGTCCAAAAAACGAAACATCGCTTCATCTTGCATCGGATGGCGAAGAATATGATACAACACTTCTGCAATAAATAACGCTACCGATTGCCGACGCATATCCATTATTTCAGGCACATACAAAAGCCGAGCTTCTTTAATTGTCGGTAACGGCTTGTCTGCACGTATATCAGCGGTCAATTCCACAATCGACAGCGGAGCATAGATTGCCGACGATTTCTTTTTTGTACCTGCGCCATACACCATATAATTAATTCGTCCGCACGCACGCGTGTACGCATGAAGCACGTGAGAAGTATCGCTGCGACGCTGAAGATTTAATACAATGGCAGAAGTGGTTATTAGCATCTTTTATACCATATTTTTCGCAAAATTACTGCTTTTTTTCCATATAATCGACATGAAAAGCAAAAAAAATACAAAAAAATTTTGCTAATTCAGAAAAAAGCAGTACCTTTGCGCGATTTTTTGAATAAAAACGAATAAATAATAATATGAAACGTACATTCCAACCTTCACAACGCAAGAGACGTAACAAACACGGCTTCCTTGAGAGAATGGCATCCGCTAATGGTCGCCGCGTATTGGCTGCTCGCCGCGCTAAAGGTCGCAAGAAATTGACCGTTGCCGACGAGGGACGTCACAAATATTAATTAGTTTAATCAACTAATTTTTCATAACGATTACAGGGAAAAGAGATGCATCTCCTTTCCCTTGTTTTGCACTTAATATGGAAACAACAAGACAACACAAAATCGCGCGTCTGATACAAAAGGACTTGAGTGACATCTTCCTGCGATTTGCCAGATCTCTTTCTGGAGTACTCATCTCCGTGAGCGAGGTGCGTATATCTCCTGACTTGGCTATCGCACATGTCTATCTGAGCATCTTCCCGCAGAATAGAGAGCAGGAAGTGATGGAGCACGTCGAAAACGAAAAAGGCAAAATCCGTGGCGAAATGGGTAACCTCGAGAGGCATCAACTCCGTATCATTCCCGAACTGCATTTCCATCTCGATGAGACCATCGACCGGATGGAGCGTATCGATGAACTGCTAAAAAGCTAATAGTGAGCCAAGTAGAGCGCCATATAGCTTGGCGGTATATCTTCTCCAAGAAGAGCCACAATGCCATAAATATCGTCAGCGCTGTTAGTGCTACGGCTGTTGGTGTGGTCACTGCCGCTATGGTCTGTGTCCTTAGCGTAATGAACGGATTCGGGTCTCTTATTGAAACTATGTTCTCACAGTTCGACCCGCAACTGCGCATTACTGCAACAACCGGAAAGAGTTTTTCCGTCGAAGACGAAACCATCCAAGCCGTTATGGCTCTTCCTTATGTCGAGTTGGTTTCGCAGACTATAGAGGAAACAGCGCTCATTCGTTACAAAGAGCATCAACTTCCTGCCCATCTTATGGGTGTAGATGAGAACTTCCGGCAACTTACTCATATCGATTCTATCATTACTGACGGCACTTTCTCCGTCTTCGATGGCGCTTTTGAGAGAGCGGTGCTCGGACAAGGCTTGGCTAATCAAGTAGGTATCAATGCCCATTTCGTAGGAGGTTTGCATATCTATGCTCCGAAACGTACAGAACGAGTTAATCTGATGCGACCTGACCAGAGTTTTAACGAAGCTACCGTCTTTATCTCCTCCACCTTTGCTGTCAATCAAGTCAAGTACGACGATGCTTATATGCTTATTTCCTTGCCTTTGGCGCGGTATCTCTTCGACTATGATTCGGTTACCGTTACGGCGCTTAATTTGCAATTGAGCCCGTCTATCTCAACGCGTCAAGCAAAGAAACAAATACAACATATTCTTGCTGACAACTATCAGGTTCTTGATCGCTACGAGCAACAGGCTGACTTTTTTCGCATCCTCAAGATAGAAAAACTGCTGACCATTCTTCTTATGGCCTTTATCCTTCTTATCGCATGCTTTAACATCATCAGTTCGCTCTCCATGCTTATGATTGATAAGAAAGAGGACATTCGCATTCTCAGTAACTTAGGTGCTGACCTGACTACTATCCGTAAAATCTTCCTCTTCGAAGGATGGTTGATATCCAGTCTCGGAGCTGTTATCGGACTAATAGTAGGACTCATATTGAGTCTTATTCAAGAACATTTCGGCCTTATCAAATTGGGTAACGGAACACAATACGTCATTTCATCTTATCCCGTTCAGGTCCAAGGTATGGATATCCTTATTGTAGCCATGGTTGTGCTACTCTTAGGCTTCGTTGCAGCTTGGTATCCTGTTCGCAAAATGCATATTCCGAAATGAAAAATAGCATCCTTTATATTGCCATCATACTGCTTGCCGCATGTACGTCCAAGAACAGCCCTTCCAAACCCGATACAATTGCTTCCGAGATGACGTACGGCAAACTTATCTGTTATGGTCAGTACTACGACAGCATTAAGTACAATGTCTTGTCGTTGGACTTGTATTCCGACGGACTCACGCTTGATTCCACAGACCATATGGTCGGTTCCGGCACAAACCTCTACCTAAGCGATATCTTTATTCCGCTTACGGACACTACCTTAATGGATGGCACATATAAGTGCGCTAAAACACCCGAACCTAAGACATTCTATCCTGGAATTGATTTCGATGGAACACCTACCGGAACCTATATCCTACAAGTGGTAAACGCCAAAGTGTCGCAGATTATTATCTGTTCCGACTCCACCTTTGTCGTCTCAACGAACGGCGACACAAAAGAGTTGCTCTTCAACTTGCAATCTGAGGATAAAAACTACAATATCCACTTCAAAGGTGTCTTAGAGTATGAAGACCGACGGCATCTATAAAGAATATCATTCCTACCTGCGTCTCGAACGCTCTCTTTCGGAAAATTCTGTCTCGGCTTATGAGCAGGACTTGCTCAAACTGCGCACCTATTTAGAAGAACGAAACATCGACCCGGTCAATGCGCAACTATCTGATTTAGAGGACTTTGTCTATAATTACTTCGGCGCCGATAGTAATGCGCGCTCGCAGTCCCGTATCCTCTCCGGTGTGCATAGCTTCTATCGTTTTCTGCTCTACCACAACTATATTGATTCCGACCCGTCTGAACTGCTGGCCATGCCTAAGAAGGAGCTTCACCTACCCGATGTGCTTACCGTCGAGGAAATCAATGCTATGGTTGCACAAATAGACCTTAGCTCTAACGAAGGGCACCGTAATCGCGCTATCATCGAGATGCTTTACGGCAGTGGTCTGCGCGTTTCAGAACTCGTCAATCTCCAACTCAGTAATATGTACCGTCAAGAGGGCTACATGCTCATCCAAGGTAAGGGCAGCAAGCAGCGACTTGTTCCTATATCGCCTGAAGCGGAGAAATGGTTCCAATTCTGGATGGAAGACCGTGCGCACTTGGACATCAAGCCACAGTTCAAGGATATCGCTTTTCTCAATCGATACGGACGCCAACTCACTCGAGCTATGATTTTCACCATCATCAAGCGTCTCACCGCTGCGGCGGGCATCCATAAAACCGTCTCACCGCACACGCTCCGTCACTCTTTTGCGACCCACTTGCTCCAAAACGGGGCGGACCTGCGTATCATACAACAGCTGCTCGGACACGAAAACATCACCACCACAGAGATTTACACACACATCGATATACAAGACTTGCGCAAAGCAATCCTCCAGTTCCATCCCGCTAACAGAAATGAATAAACGGCTCGCCATAATAATACTCTTAACGCTTAGCTCTTGGCTCGTGCTTACAGCCCAGGAGACTGTCATCGTCGGCGATGTCACATGTGCAGAAACGGGCGAACCGATTCCTAATGCCAATATCTATTACCAGGCTTCCTCCGTCGGCACTTCTTCCAACGACGAAGGCTCGTTCGTGCTCAAAAGCAACTTCAGCAAGAAGCGCATACTCGTTGTGTCGGCTGTAGGATACCGCACCCAGCGCTTCCAAGTGGAACCCGGTATAATGGCAGGTATACAGGTCGTGCTCAACGAGAAAACTGCTGTACTCGAGGAAGTCTATGCCTCGCCCGATGACTCCTATGCGCTTGCCCTACTCGCCCAAGTAAAGAACCACAAACCACAAACTACCAACTACCAATCACCAATTACCAACCACCAACCACAAACTGTTCAGTCCACCGAACTCTACGTCAGCGATATCGAAGCAAGACAACTCAAACGACGTCTGTGGAAAAGCCTACGAGTGGGGATGATTACTGCAGAAGACTCTTCTCTCATGCTTCCGCTGTATGTTTGCCGGCAGAAGGGTGACCAAAAAGACGAAAAGTCCATTATCATGTCTCCCACGGACTACTCTGCCTTGATAGGCAATAATAACTATCTTAATTTCTACGCCAATACTGTTTCCGTACACGACAGAGCTTTTCTTTCGCCTTTGGCTGCGGCTTCTTGTACGTACTACAAATACTACCTCGCCGATTCCGTCATCACAGATGACGGCAAACAATACATCCTCCATTTCCGCTCGAAGAATCCCTATTACGCTACTTTCAACGGTGAAATGACGATTGACTCAGCCACCTACACCCTGCGCAACATATCCGCTACGGTCCCACCACAATCGTCCGTCAACTACCTCAAATCGCTGCATATTGACCAAGCACTGGCGGAAGATAACTCCATCTTATCCGAGCAAGTAACATCCATACTTGACTTCGGTGTCAAGACTCAAGATGCCCATGTCTTTCCGACCATCCTCATCCGCAACACTATCAACGCCGAAACCACCAACCACCAACTACAAACTACAAACCACAAACCACCAACCACCAACCCCGACACTTTGTTTTCGGCTCTCGATTCTCTTCCTGTCGTTCGTTTCGCCAAGTGGACAGCAGCTATTATCAATACCGGTTATATACCTACCGGCACTTTCGTCGATATCGGTAACATCCAGGAGATACTGCAAGTAAATGAGCACGAGAAGGTTCATGTGGGCCTGCCTTTCCGTACGAACGAAAAACTCATGAAGAATGTCTCTCTTGAAGCTTCGCTCGGATACGGCTTCCGCGACAGGGCGTTCAAAGGGATGGGTAGAATCAACGTCCAACTGCCGACTCCGCGACGACATGTATTCTTCGTCGAGTACCAGGATCATTATGTGTGGACTGAAGTGAATGATTTCACGCGTTTGCTGCATGAGAACGGTATCGGCTTCAAGACAATGGACTTCACGGCGTATGCGTTCGAAGCCTTGCGCTATAATCCCAATGCGGTCAATACCGCCACGCGGCAGCGGCAGTTCCAACTCCATTTCGATAATGACTGGACGGATAATATAGAAACCCAGCTCTACGCCCGCGTAGGATGGATGGGATATGGTGACCCGCTCGCCGGATACCATAATATCCCCTCGTTCTCTTACCAAACGCTCGGAGGTATTCTACGTGTCGGATTTAAGGAGCGCAAGATAGACGGATATTTCTCGCGCTATCATGTATATAGCCACTTGCCGGTTTTGTATTTCGGACTCGAGGCGGGAAGTTTCAAGACGGATTACATGGCGAGTTATCAGATGTTCGCTAAAATCAATCTCCTTCTCCGTCACAAAGCCGATTTAGGCATGGGTGGAACGCTCGATTATTCTTTTTTGGCGGGTATAATACTTGGGGAGGTGCCATATCCTTTCCTGCACCATTTTGAGGGCAACCAAGGCTATGCCTATGATCCTTTCCGTTTTACCCTGATGAATAATTTCCAGTACGCTGCCGATAAATACCTCGCGCTGCATGCCGAATGGAATGGACAGGGTATTCTCTTTAACCTCATCCCAGGTATCCGTTGCCTCCGTCTTCGCGAACTGGTCACCTTCAAATTGGCTTATGGTAACTTTGCCGACAGAACACCACTCACCAACTACCAACCACTAACTCTCTCGTCTCTCACTACGCCTTATATCGAACTCGGATGCGGTATTGGAAATATCCTCCGTGTCCTGGATATTTACTCTGTTTGGCGTCTCACCAATTGGGAAAAAGAAGCAACGCCACGATGGGCGTTGCGTTTCAGATTACATATTTCTTTGTAACTTATTTCTTTCTCTTGCCTTCGCCCATCTCAGGGTCTACAAGAATACGTCCGCAGAATTCGCAAACAATGATTTTCTTACGTTGGCGGATATCCAGTTGGCGTTGTGCCGGAATCTTAGCGTGGCAACCACCGCAGCTGTCGCGTTCCACTTTAACGACTGCAAGTCCGTTGTGTGCGTTTTTGCGGATACGTTTGAACGCTGTCAGCAGGCGCTCGTCAATATGTTTCTCGAGTTCAGCAGAGCGGATCATTAATACTTCTGTCTCAGCCTTGGTCTCTTGAAGAATAGTATCCAGATCGTTGCGTTTTTGATTGAGGTCAACGGTCTTTTCCTCGATGTCGGTGATAGTCTTTTGTTTGTCTGCTTGACGGGCTTCAAGGTCAGCTGTGTAGTTACGGATCTTCTTCTGACTGAGTTCGATGTCGAGTTCTTGGTACTCAATCTCCTTACTCAGGTTATCGTACTCACGGTTGTTGCGCACGTTGTCCTGTTGCTCTTTGTAGCGAGCGATGGAAGCGTTGGCGTTCTCAATACGTACGCGGTGGTCAGATATCTGTGTTTCGAACTCTTTGATCTCGTTCTCGATGTTACTCAGACGAGTCTTCAGTCCTTCCACGATATCGCTCATGTCTTTCACTTCCTGCGGCAGTTCGCCTGCAAGGGTACGTAACTCGTCAATCTTCGAGTCCACTTGTTGCAACTCATAGAGGGCTTTCAGTTTCTCCTCTATGGTCAGTTCTTTTTCTTCTCTTTTTGCCATAGTTGTATTGTTTTATTAGTAAATGCAAATGGGGGATCTATCTTCTTGCGATATAATCGTCGTGACTTGATTAGCGAGCAACTCCTTAAATATATCGCGTGTAAAGTGTTCGCTGACCCAGTGGTCCATGTCTATCAGCGCGATGTTACCTGCCATATCGAGGAAGTCGTGATACTTCACGTCTGCGGTGATGAACGCATCTGCACCTTGTTGTATCGCTGCTTGTGCAAATTCGGCACCTGCTCCGCCGCAAAGGGCAACGGTCTGGATGGTGTCCGTCTTGCCCAGCACATAGCGCAGCACAGGAGCATCGAATGCCGATTTTACTTGAGCTAATAAATCGCTCAAGCGCATTGGCTGAGGCAACCGTCCTATGACGCCCAAGCCGTGTGCGTCTTCATTGCATGAAGGCACTAAGATACGGCAGTCAGTCAAACCTATTTTCTCCGCCATACGGCCGGAAACGCCGTTCAGCCATGCGTCCATGGCCGTGTGAGAGGAGTAAATAGCGATGTTGTTTTTAATGGCTATTTCCACGCAGCGAGCTTGCGGTGTCTGACCGCATAGTTGCTTCAGTCCGTGAAACAGGAGCGGATGATGTGAAATAATCAAATCGCAACCCAGCCGCATAGACTCACTGACGACCGATTCAGTTACATCCGTCGCCAGCAATACTTTTTTTATATCTGCATTGCGATTACCTACCTGCAGCCCCGAATTATCCCACTCCTCTTGCCAGCTCAAGGGCGCTACAGATTCTATGATATCAATTATATCTTGAAGTAACAAGTTACCCTTTCTTAGCGCCTACACCGGTTTTTGCAGCTGCCCCTGCAGCCTTACCGGATGTCTTCGCTTGCACTTTCTGTGCGGCTTTCTGCTGATCTTTGTCTACGCTCTTCTGACCCTCAGCTGCCACTTCGCCTTCTTCCTCCACCGTGAAGTCCGTAATACCGGCTTGAATTAGTATGTTGTACCAAATAACCAGTTTGCGGATATCAGACGGATAGACGCGGTCGCGGTCGTAGTTAGGAAGAACCTCAGCAAAGAACGCGCGCAGCGCATCGTTGTCGGCTTTCTTCGGGTCAATCGAAGCGACCTTCATGCCTTCTTTCTCGCCAAGCTTGGTGAGCACTTCGTTCAGCGCGATATCGTCGTCTTCCGTGAACATGCTTACGTCGGCCAACGACACAATCTTATCGCGTGCATAAGTAGGCATACGTTTGCCATCTACCAAACTTTCTACAATGAGCATGTTGTTACCACGGCTCACTAACTTAAACAGCCCGGGTTTGCCCGTAATAGCGAGAATATTTTTCAGCATAATCAATGTTTTTTTTCAAATCGGCGGCAAAAGTAGTACTTTTTTTGGGAATATGCAAAAAAAAGTGTAATTTTGCACGATTTTTTATGCGATTAAAGAGTGACATCAATATTAAAAACCGTCGTGCGACGTTTGATTACGCGATATTAGACCGCTATACGGCAGGTATTCAGCTGTACGGAACGGAGATCAAATCCATCCGTGAGTCGAAGGCCTCGCTTGCTGATACGTATTGCCAGTTTGTCGGTAATGAACTCTGGGTGAAGCAGATGAATATTGCGGAGTATCGTTTTGGGTCTTATTCTAACCATGAATCAAGGCGTGACCGCAAACTACTTCTTCAGCGGAAGGAATTGCGTAAGCTTCAACGCCAAACGAAAGAGACTGGTAAAAGCATCATCCCGCTGCGGCTTTATATCAACGAAAAGGGTCTTGCCAAGCTTGAGATAGCGCTGTGCCAGGGTAAGCATGAGTACGATAAGCGGCAGGCTATCAAGGAAAGAGACGACAAACGTGAACTCGAACGCCTTATGCGCCACTAAAAAAGGATTTTAAAGGCGAAGGGTTATGGGCGAAAGCAATTAGTCGAAAGTAAAGAGAGCCGCAGATTGTAATGAACCCCAAAAGTTGAACACAAAACTTTTGGGGTTCATTACACTTCGACTGTGCTTTTGTTGTTTAGATGCGTTGGATTTGTTTGTGAAGGAAGCGCTCGATGCGCTGGAAGAAGCGTTTGTCCTGGTCGGAGACGAGTGTGATGGCGGTTCCGTTATTCTCGGCTCTGGCCGTTCGTCCGATTCGATGCACATAGTCTTCGGCATCATGTGGAACATCGTAATTGATAACGAGAGGAATATCGTCCACATCGATTCCGCGCGCTACGATATCGGTAGCTACAAGCACTTGCACCTTTCCATTGCGGAAATCCAACATCACGGTTTCACGGTCTTTCTGGTCAAGATCGGAATGCATCTGTCTTGCGTCGATGCCTTTGTTGCGCAAAGCATGTGTCAGTTCCTTGACGCGTTGCTTCTTACCTGCGAAAACAATCACCTTGTTTAGTGGTGTATGATGGATGGTGGATGGTGTAGAAAGGAGTTTGAAGATGGTGTCGGTTTTGTCGGCTTCGTTGAGCTCCTTCGCCAGTTGGTTGATAGCCTCCGGCGGACGTGAAACGGCTATTTTGACTTCTACGGGATTGTGCATGATAGCTCTTGCCATCTTGCGGATATCATTGGGCATGGTAGCAGAAAACATGATTTTCTGGCAGTCTTTAGGCAGTTTGCGCACGATAGTCATGATGTCGTCGTAGAAGCCCATATCGAGCATTCGGTCGGCTTCATCAAGGATGAAGTACTTGACTCCGGAGAAGTCGGGTGAGTATATATTAATTAGGCTAAGTAATCGACCGGGTGTAGCGATGATGATGTCGGCACCTTTGGTGATACCGGAAGTTTGATTGCCCCATGTGCCGCCGTCATTGCCACCGTAGATAGCGACGGACGAGAAGGGCACATAAAAGCCGAATCCTTCCATTTGCTGGTCTATCTGTTGCGCGAGTTCGCGGGTAGGCGCCATAATGATGGCATTGAGTTTATCGGGATCATGATTGTCCTCGGCGAGTTTGGTGAGCAACGGCAGAATATAGGCAGCAGTTTTGCCTGTACCAGTCTGCGCGCACGAAATGACATCCCGTCCGTCAAGAATGACGGGGATGGTTTTCTCCTGCACGGGTGTGCACTCGTCAAAGTGCATGTCCCATAGAGCGTCCAGGACGTCGTCAGATAGTGCTAATTCGTCGAAGTACATATTAAAGGCGAAGGGTTAGGGGCGAAGGGTTAAAATGCCTTTCGCTTTTCATTTATTCCCAGCCGTCGAAGATGTCGGCTTCATAGGTGTTATCTTCATCCGGTTTATGCAGCGGCGCCCATAGTTGTGCGAAAAACGGATTGCGTTTGGCTTCCTTGTCCCATTGCCACGGACGCGGATTATCGTCCTTATATGGCCACGGGAAACATTCGGGGCACCAGTGTCCGCCGAGCAGAATAAGCCTCGGCGAGGCCTTGAAGGTATGTCCTTCGGCACACTGCCACTCCAATTGGGTGTCCAGGTCACCTTGAGTCATCGTTTTGGACAGGCACTTGCCACCGCGGAACTTAGCCGCAGCCTTCATATCCGTGATATCGAGTTCATTGAGGGGCTTGGTCTCATCGTAACCATGGTCAAGCAGAACAGCATCTTCGCTGTTATGAGAGAGGTCCATTTGTTTCCACGGTTTGATGGCGAGATAGTCTTCGTAAGTGCCGTAATAGGCGCTGATGCGTTGCTGACATCTTGCGGCGAGTTGCGGGTCGTTGCGGTGCTTAATCCACCATTGAGTGCCATGCTCTTTGGACATGGCCATGAACCACATGCCGATTTTGATGAGATGTGGGAAGAGTTTGGCGACTTTGGTCTTGGCAGCGAACTTGATGCTACCGGGAACGGACGGGGACTGGGCGAGTTTCTTGAAGTATTCCTTTATCGGCATGTTCTCGCGGAAATGGAGATAGCCTTCGAGTTTATCGCTGTCGAGGTACCACATGCCGTGGAAATTACGTGTGGTGAACCAATTGGAGTTGAATATCTGTTCGGGTTTTGGACATCCGATGGCGTCGAGCAGGAGGCACTCAAACTCGTAGTTGGAAATACGGTACTCGGCTCCGGAACCGATATTGTAGTAGTTCTTCCAGAACTCTTCGGGTACATCGGGTCGGCAAATGCGCTCGAGCAGTCTGCCGCTGTCTTCTACCGTAGCCCACTCCAGCACACCGCGCACGGGCACGTGGAACATAATAGGGTCGTAGTTCTTGAGGATAGCGGGATAGAGTATTCCTGATTGCCGAAGCGATGCCCAAGTCTTAATACCGGAGTCGGTGATGATGCGTTCTGCCCATGCCTTGGTGATACCGTAGTGGTCGTACGCGCTGACGCAGATCGGGTCACCCGTTCTGCCCCAGTGAAGCGGCTCGCGGCGGTCCCCCATCTGTGCGACGGAACCGACATAAACCACTTTTGGTTGTTTGTCGCTCGGCTGCGCCAGGACAGCGTCCCGAATAAAGGTCGCAGCGGTGATATTGGTTTTGCGTGTAGCTGTTGGACGATAATCTGCTTGCGGTGAAACCATTCCGCCTACGTGCAGCACGATATCCGCACCGGTGACGCCTTTGAGTACATCTTCGTACTTGGTGAGGTCTCCCCAAATGACGTGTAGCGTTGTGTGTTTATCGATTAGGGGTGTGAGTAATTCTTTGTTTTTTTTGCTTGGCCTGGCGAGAATGCGCAGATCATACTCTTCCGGGCGTTTGAGGATTTCTTGCATTCCGGCAAAGCCCATAGTGCCGGTTGCACCAGTCAAGAAAACAGTCGTTTTCATATTGAATAGATTAATGATGATTCTTCTTTTTGCCGCTATCAATCATTCTCTTCCATCTCGCGCGCACGAACTTGCCGGTATGTGCGACAAAGTCCATCCACCAGTGAGTGAGAATCTCGGCTTCTTCGTCCTCGCGCTCTTGTACTGCTTTCTGGGCATTGTTGTCCGAGATGACAAGCAGCTGGTCGCCTAATTGCAGTTCGGTATCGCCGGAAGGCACAAAGAAAGTATCCTCTCGGCGTACCATAATAACCAGCGTATGCGGTTGGATAGTCAAGTCTTTGAGTTTATTGCCTTTAGCAAGCAGTTCTTCGTCCACGACGCGTTCCCACGATGAAGACTGAATCTCGTCGGGCAGGTCGATATCGAAATAGCGCAGTTTATGCTCTGGCGCTTGAGGTGTAACGAGTTTGAGTTTGGCTGCTACGATGCCGATTGTTGTGCCCTGAACAAGCAGACTGATGAGGGTGCAAGCAAAGACTACATTGAAGATAATATCGGAATGCGGCACGTTAGCCGCTTCGCAGAGGATGGCAAGAATAATAGGTACAGCACCTTTAAGTCCGACCCAACTGGTGAAGAGACGGTCATTCTGCTTGAACTTCTTAAACGGCAGCAGGCAGAGCAGAACGGTAATAGGCCGTGCAAAGAAAATCATAATGACGCTGACGATAAGACTGAAGACCCATACTTTCCAATCGAGCAGTTCGGATGGTCTGACCATCAGACCCAACATCAAGAACATCACCAGTTGGCTGAGCCAAGTGAGTCCGTCGAAGAAGGCTTTGGTCTGCCGCTTGCGGTAGAAACGGCTGTTACCGATAATGAGTCCTCCGATATAAACAGCGAGGTAAGGATTACCTTTTAAGTAATACGTCACGGCGAAAATAAAAATACATGCCGTAAGCACCATAATCGGATAGAGACTTTCGTTGCTCAGTGCACCTTTATTGAGCAGCCAGATAACCACTTTACCGAAGATAAAACCAATCACGGCACCCATAACGAGTTGGATAAGGATGTCTTGAATGATACCGAGTGTATCTATCTCGGCAGTAGTGGAAGTGACAATACCAATGAGTGTGACGGTGAGGATATACGCCATTGGGTCATTGGCTCCTGATTCCAATTCCAAAAGAGGCCGCAGGTTATGCTTCAGTTTGACTTTATTGGTGCGCAGGATAGAAAAGACACTTGCCGAATCAGTTGAGGACAAGGTGGCAGCCACCAAGAGTGCAGACCAGATAGAGAACGTGATAAGCGAATGCAACCATCCGAACACAATCCACGCCAAAACACCCGTAATGACACAGGTGATGAGCACGCCAAGAGTAGCCAGCGTGATACCCGGCGCCATAATAGGCTGAATGTCCGAAATCTTAGTATCCAGACCGCCGGAGAAAAGGATAACGCATAGTGCGATGGTACTGATAGCCTGCGCTGTTCCGATATTGATTCTATACACATCCTCCACACCGATCCATACGCCTAATCCGCTTGGACCGAGAAGAATACCGACAGCCAGAAACATCAACAACGCCGGCACACCAAATCGATATCCGATGCGGTCGGTAAAAATGCTGGCGAAGAAAAGCAACGACAGGACGAGTAAAACAAACTCTACTTGCATGAACTACTTGGTTAAGAGCTGCTCGTCAATGATTTCCTTGATTTGTTCCTTAGGTTGCAATCCGATTTGCATCATCGGCTTGCCAGAATTAGAAATATAGAGGATTCGCGGGAAACTGGTTATGTTGAAGGCTTGCGCGATTTCGGTCTCTTTCTCGACATCTATCTTATAAAAATACACCTTTCCTGCGTATTCTGTAGCGAGTTCTTCCATAATGGGAGCCAAACGTTTGCACGGTCCGCACCACGTGGTATAGAAGTCAATGATACAAGGTTTGTCGCCTTTGTATTTCCACTCTTTTTCAGTGGTGTAGTTAAATACTTTTTGTTTGAACTGCTCCGTGGTAAGGTAGTTCACTGTTTGTGCGTTTGCTACGAGAGCAAAGAAAGCGGCAAGAGCCATTAAAATGAGTTTACGTTGCATAATTGTCCAAATTTGGGCGCAAAAGTAATACTTTTTTTGCACATGTGCAAGAATTGTTATATTTTTGCGGCGTTTTTATGAAAAAAAGGTGCTATGCAAGCTCAATTAGATGCTATTTTGCGTCAATATGACCCCAAACAAGTGTTCGTTATCCGTAGCGCAAGGGTAGCGTATCCTATGCCGTTTCCGTCCTATGAGTTGGAAGACGGCGAGGAGGCTAAAAGTTTGACAAATGCGGAGAAGGTTTGGTGTTGGTTGACGGAACAGGGTGCGACACGGAAAGCGTTGCTGGTCAACATCGGCGGCGGTAGTATCTGCGACTTGGGCGGATTTGTGGCAGCGACCTATTTGCGAGGAATTGATTATATCAATATTCCTACCACCTTGCTGGCGATGGTAGATGCGGCTGTCGGCGGAAAGACGGCAGTTAATCTAAATGGTCTGAAGAATCGTGTTGGTGCCTTTTATCCTCCAAAGTCAGTTCTGACGAATGGTGCATTTTTGCGCACGTTGCCAGTGGAAGAGATGCTTTCCGGCTGGGGTGAGATTTTGAAATGCGGCTTGCTGGAAAGTGCAGATAGATGGCATGAGTACGTATCCTGTATGGAGCGGTTTATGTCTGATTGTGAGTCAGTTATGGATATGTCTATTGTGGATGCTGCCCGGAAGTATAAAGAACGCGTTGTGTCTGATGATTTGCGCGAGAGCGGTCTGCGCAAGGTGCTGAATTTTGGTCATACGATTGGACATGCTTTGGAGGAAAAGACTCATGCTCGACATGGTTATTGCGTGCTGTGGGGCATGGTAGCGGAGTTGTATATGAGTGTAATAAAAGCCGGTTGTCCGAAAGACGTGCTGACGCAGTTAAGTCGCGTGATGTTGGATTATTACGGTCGTCCCCAATGCAATTGTCGCGAGAAGGATGAGTTAGTGGATTTGATGCGCAAAGACAAGAAGAACGCGAGTGAGGAAGCGATTACTTTCACGTTATTGCGAGGCGTTGGCGAACCGGTCATTAACCAGACTGCGACCGTTGAAGAAATTCGCGATGGAATAGATTATCTATTCAGTCTCTAAGGTTATTTTTCGTCAAGTTTGAGTAGCAAAATGTATCTTTTTGCAAGAAAAATGCATGAAAATTTGCGTATGTGAAAAAAAAGCAGTACTTTTGCGGCCGATTTTGTAAAATGCGTAGTAAGCGCTGCGCTCAAAAAAGTTGTAAAAAAGAAAATTATTAACTTTAAATTATAGGATTATGTCAGAAATTGAATCGAAAGTAAAAGCTATCATTGTGGACAAACTGGGTGTTGAGGAATCACAAGTTACCTTAGACGCAAGTTTTGCTGCTGACCTGAATGCAGACTCATTGGACACTGTGGAGTTGATTATGGAGTTTGAGAAAGAGTTCAATATCACTATTCCGGACGAGGATACACAGAAGATCGGCACCGTAGGCGATGCAGTTGCTTACATTGAGAATGCTGTTGCTTAATCTGAGTTAAGAAAAATAGCACTTTACGAGTTTGCGGGAGACTGTAAACTCGTAAATTGTACAATAATGTTATGGAATTAAAACGAGTAGTTGTTACTGGTTTGGGAGCTGTGACGCCTCTTGGCAATGACCTCCCGACCACGTGGAATAATATGGTGGCAGGCAAGAGTGGAGCCGGCGAAATCACCCAATTCGATAGCGCTAAGTTTCGTACCCATTTTGCTTGTGAAGTGAAGAATTTCAACTTCGATAGCATTATGGATCCGAAGGATGCACGCCGTTTGGACCGTTATTCGCAGTTCTCGGTTTATGTCGCTAAAGAGGCATTGGAAGATGCTGCGTTGAACCTTGAGACGGAAGATAAGGACAGAATAGGTATAATCTGGGGAAGTGGAATGGGGGGTGTGCACAGCTTCGAAGAAGGTGTAGGAGAATTTGCCACAGGCGACGGTACTCCTCACTACAACCCGTTCTTTATTCCTAAAGCATTGCATAGTATGGCTGTGGGGCATATCTCCTTAGAGTTTGGCTTGACCGGAATGGCCTTTATCGTTTCGTCAGCATGCTCCAGCTCATCACACGCTATCTCCCAAGCCTTTGACGCGGTGCGTTTAGGTCGTGCCGACGTGGTGCTCACCGGAGGTGCAGATGCAGATATCAGACCGTCTGGTATTGGTGGATTCAATGCTATGCGGGCTATCTCCACTCGCAACGATAGCCCCGAGACAGCCAGCCGTCCCTTCTCCAAGTCCCGTGATGGATTTGTATTAGGCGAAGGCGGTGCCTGCCTTATTTTCGAAGAGTATGAGCACGCAAAAGCCCGTGGTGCAAAGATTTATGCAGAAGTGGTTGGCGCTGGCGCTACGTCAGACGCATACCATATGACTGCTCCAGATCCGGAAGGCAATGGTGCCATTCGAGTAATGAAAGTAGCGCTCGAGGATGCCGGATTACAACCGACTGACATCGACTACATCAACACGCATGGAACATCTACTCCGCTTGGCGATATCGCTGAATTAGGTGCAATCCGCGCCGTGTTTGGCGACCATATTTATGAGATGAACCTCGATTCGACTAAGTCCATGACCGGTCACTTGGTAGGTGCAGCAGGCGCTATCGAGGCTGTCGTTTGCGTGAAGGCACTCGAGACAGGTATCATTCCGCCAACTATCAACCACGAAGAAGGTGATGAAGACGAACGTATTGACTACAAAGTGAACTACACCTTCAATGTGGCGCAGAAACGTGACATCCGCTATGCATTGTCGAACAACTTCGGCTTCGGCGGACTGAATGCGTGCTTGATTTTTAAGAAAGCAGAAGATTAAACCGATTCTATCGGTATGTGTGTTAAATTTAAATTTTAAGGTATTATGATTACAAGTAAAATCGGAGAGAACGCCGGCTTAATTTGGACTGCTCTGCAGAACGGCGCTCTCGGACAGAAGGCTCTTAAGAAAACTACCAAGCTGAAAGATGCAGACTTGAATCTGGCACTTGGTTGGTTGGCACGTG
This sequence comes from Paludibacteraceae bacterium, assembly GCA_016295035.1. Taxonomy (GTDB): domain Bacteria; phylum Bacteroidota; class Bacteroidia; order Bacteroidales; family Paludibacteraceae; genus Colicola. Next base: position 9,468 of record JAEDLW010000004.1, on the reverse strand, counting down.
AAGGCAAAATTGCTTTCGACGTTAAAGGGGCTGACACTATTATTTCGTTACAATAATTCCGGATTGTTGCGATTATGGTAATAGCAATAGTGGGCGCATCAGGCGCCGTAGGTCAAGAGTTATTGAAAGTGCTTGAAGAACGCCACTTTCCTGTTACCGAACTTCGTTTATTCGGTTCCGTGCGCAGTGCCGGAACCGAATATTCGTTCTGTGGACATTCCTACAAAGTTAAAGAACTTAAACACGGCGATGATTTTAAAGGTGTAGATATCGCTTTCACGTCTGCCGGAGCATCCGTCTCTCGCGAATATTGGGAAGATATCACCCGTTTCGGAGCAGTGATGATCGACAACTCCAGCGCATTCCGCATGGATGAGGATGTGCCGTTGGTTGTTCCGGAAGTGAACGCTGCTGATGCGCTTGTCCGTCCGCGCGGTATCATTGCAAATCCTAATTGCACGACGATTCAGATGGTGGTAGCCCTGCAAGTTATTGAACGGCTAAGCCATATTAAGCAAGTACACGTTGCTACCTATCAAGCCGCTTCCGGTGCAGGTGCGCAAGCAATGAAAGAGTTAGAGACTCAATACCGTCAGGTGCTTGCCGGAGAAGAAGTAACGGTGAGCAAGTTCGCCTACCAATTAGCATATAATCTCATTCCACAGATAGATGTTTTCACGGACAACGACTACACGAAAGAGGAGATGAAAATGTACAACGAGACGCGCAAAATCATGCACTCGGATATCCAAGTAAGTGCTACTTGCGTTCGTGTTCCGTCCCTTCGTGCTCACAGCGAGAGTATATGGCTTGAAACCGAACAACCTATTAGTGCTGAACAAGCCAAAGAAGCATTCCGGAACGGAACAGGATGCGAACTGATGGACGATCCTGCCAACAAGAAATATCCGATGCCTCTTTTCCTCAGCGGAACGGACAAGGTGTATATAGGTCGCGTTAGACAAGATATCAGTCGCACAAACGGACTTGCTTTCTGGTGCGTAGGCGACCAAATCCGTAAAGGCGCTGCGCTGAATGCGGTACAAATAGCTGAATATATCATTAAACAATAATATATTACGACGAACAAACAAATCAATATTATGGCTCCGGTTGGTTGTTGGGAAAGCCTGACAGCCGCTATCGAATCAGGCGCTAATAGTGTCTATTTCGGCATTGAGCATCTGAACATGCGCGCCCGTTCGTCGGCTAACTTCACAACGGCGGATATGCATACGATAGTGCAACGATGCCGCGAAGCCGGCGTGCAGACTTACCTCACACTCAATACGGTGATGTATCCTGAGGACTTGCCACTAATGCATACGATAGTGGATAACGCCAAGCAAGCCGGTGTAACAGCGATTATCGCCAGCGATATAGCCGTTTTGCAATATGCGCATGAACAAGGTGTAGAAGTACATCTGTCCACGCAACTGAATATCTCCAATACTGAGGCTTTGCGTTTCTACGCACAGTTTGCTGATACGGTTGTGCTGGCGCGCGAACTGAATATCGAGCAGGTGGCGTCTATTCATCGCGATATTGTGGAGCAACATATCTGCGGACCGAAAGGTGAACTGATTCAAGTAGAGATGTTCTGCCACGGTGCATTATGTATGGCGGTAAGCGGCAAGTGCTATCTCAGCCTCAATAATCTGGGTGCAAGTGCTAATCGCGGTGCATGTATGCAAGTTTGCCGCCGTGGCTACATCGTCAAAGACAAAGAGTCTGACCTTGAATTAGAGGTGGACAACCAATATATCATGTCGCCAAAGGATCTGAAAACGATTGGTTTCCTCAATAAGTTATTAGATGCCGGTGTGACTATTTTGAAGATTGAAGGTCGCGCACGCGGAGCGGAATATGTTCAAACGGTCGTTTCCTGCTACAAAGAGGCGGTGGAGGCATGGCAAAACGGCGAGTACGCTAAAGATACCATAGATACGAAAATAGAGGACTGGAACACTCGTCTGGCGCGTGTTTTCAACCGTGGTTTCTGGGACGGTTATTACCAAGGACAGAAACTTGGGGAATGGACTCGCCATTACGGCAGTTTGGCTACGCGCAAGAAAGTGTATGCGGGCAAATGCACTAACTTCTTTAAGAACATCAGCGTAGCTGAGTTTCAGTTAGAGGCTATCCCTGTACTCAACGAAGGGGATGAACTGCTTATAACCGGTGAGACAACCGGTGCATACGAAATCATTGCGACCAACATTCATAACGACGCCCAACAGGTTACTTCGCAGGTAAAACAAGGCGAACTATTTGCCCTCAAAACAGATAAGGTGCTGCATCGCGGCGATAAACTGTACAAAATGGTAGTGCAACACAATGAATAAACTCCCGCTTATATCATCTCCGCTGTCTGAAGCATGGCCGTCTTGGTTATTGCTGGGATTGCTGTTGTGCATAGTTATGGCGGAAGTGCTTCAGCCGGAAACAATCAAGATGAGTTTTCGCACTACTTTTTCGCGTATGGAACGCATGTTCGGCGACAGTGCAGTTAACTTCTTGGGTGTGGTCGCACTCAATATCTATCGTCTCGGTATTATCTCCCTGACCCTTTATCTTGTGTGTTATAAAGAAGGTGATTTTTCCATGCTGACTTATGGGCTTATCTTACTGGCAATCATTGCATTTGTGGCATGTAAGTCCCTCTTTGCATGGATACTGAGTTACACCTTTGATTTGAGGCGTGTTGCATCGCTTTACCTCACGCAGTATTCCAACCTTTGGACAGCTTTGTGCATCGTGCTTTATCCTATTCTGCTTGTATTTGTTAATGTGGGGCATCATAACTTTTTTCAATGGTTGATACTGATTATAGCCGGTTTATTTTGCATAGATATATTTATCAAGTTAGTGCAGCATTTCTACCAGGGGCTGAGTTCCTTGGGATATATTGCGCTTTACACTTTGACTCTTGAAATCATTCCCCTTGCGGTATTGGTTTTGGGCGTCCGACAAATAGCATAACAATCGCTTATAGCAACAATAGATATGATACAAAAGATTCTTATTTCTCAACCTCGTCCGATTACGGAGCGCAACCCCTATACCGATATGGAGGCGCGTTACGGAGTCAAATTCGATTTCCGTCCACTTATTCATGTTGAGGGATTAGACGCGCACGAGTTCAGACAACAGCGCATTAATCCTTTGGATTATTCGGCAGTTTTGCTCAATTCACGTTTAGGCGCTGACCATTACTTCCGTCTCTGTGAGGAACTGCGTGTTCAGGTACCGGATAGTATGCATTACTATTGCATTTCAGAGGCTGTAGCCAATTATCTTCAGAAGTATATTCAGTATCGTAAACGCAAGGTTTTCTTCAGCGAGCACAACAACTTCGCGGATCTTCTGCCGACTATGTTCCGCAGACCTAATGAGAAATATCTAATGGTTATGTCTGATGTTCACAACGACAATACCATTAATATGTTTGCTGAGAACAATATTATCGTTAAGCCTGCAGTTATGTATAGGACAGTAGCGACGAAGTGGCCTGAAAACGAGCCGTTTGACTACGATATGATTGTTCTCTTTACCCCAACGGGAGTAGCCTCTATCCACAAGAATTTTCCTGATTGGGTACAGGGCGAAACGGTTATCGGTTGTTTCGGACAGAACACCCTGGCTGCGGCTAAAGAAGCGGGATTGAACGTGCAAGTGGCTGCACCTACTCCTGAATGCACGAGTATAACCACTGCCATCGAGCGTTACCTTGAACAACAGCTTTCCTAAATATGAGCGTCTCTGCGGTCAACTGCGTATAGCAGACCTCTACAAACGGGGTAAGCGCTTCGTGGCATGGCCGTTGCGCGTCACTTATTTGCCGTCAGAAGATACCCAAGTGCTTGTTTGGGCTGCAAAAGCGCTTTTCAAACATGCAGTGGACCGCAATAGACTGCGCCGACAGATGCGAGAGGCATGGCGGTTGAACAAGAGTAAACTCAATAAGCATTATCTCATCGCCTTCAACTACATAGACAAGACGATGTTTAGTTATGACACTATCGAAAAAGCGGTAGCGAAGACCATAAATAAATTAAATGAAGAAGCTAATTCGTAACATATTCCTACTGCCGGTATATTTTTATAGATATTGTATATCTCCATTAACACCTCCATCGTGCAGATATACACCTACCTGCAGTCAATATATGGTTGAAGCAGTACAGAAGTACGGCATCTTCAAAGGGACATGGTTAGGCACCAAGCGCATTCTGCGTTGCCATCCTTGGGGAGGTAGCGGCTACGATCCTGTACCATAGAACATATATACTAACTTATTGTTTGTTAAGTTCATGCGCATAGATATCATCACAGCTTGTCCGGAGCTATTAGAGTCTCCCCTAAATCACTCCATTATTCAGCGTGCCAAAGACAAAGGGCTCGCAGAAATCTATGTGCATAATCTGCGAGATTACACACTTGATAAACATCGCAAAGTGGACGACTATGCCTTTGGTTTCTCGGCTGGTATGGTGTTACAGATAGAACCCATTGACCGATGCATCTCTGCCCTTACGGCGGAACGAGACTACGATGAGATTATCTTCACCGCTCCCGACGGAGAACCATTCACGCAAAAGGCAGCTAACTCTCTGTCTCTCAAGCAAAACATCATTATTCTCTGCGGCCATTATAAGGGCGTGGACCAACGAGTTCGCGACCACTTTATCACTAAAGAATACTCTATTGGTGATTTCGTGCTCACCGGAGGTGAAATGCCTGCCGCGATGATGACAGATGCCATAGTAAGACTTATTCCCGGAGCACTCGGAGACGAAACATCTGCCCTATCTGACAGTTTCCAGGACGGACTGCTTGAAGCCGGCGTATATACTCGTCCCGCTGAATATAAAGGTTGGAAAGTGCCCGAGATTCTCCTCTCCGGAAATCAGGCCAAAATCGAAGATTGGCTCTACGAGCAGAATCTTCAGCATACGCAGGAAAGAAGACCTGATTTGCTCGATTCTAAACAATAAGACAAAAAAAAGCGGCGTGAGAATACTCATCGCCGCGGTACAAGTTGTTGGTATCTAATTACTCAGCTACTTCTACAACTTCTACAACTTCAGCAGCAGCGCTGTCAGCAGCAACTTCCTCAACTACTACTTCTTCTACAGCAGCAGCATCTTTGCAGCATTTACCTTCTTCTTTGCAGCACTTACCGTCTGCTTTCTTGCAGCAACCGATTGCAGCCATGGCAATAACGGTCAAAATAACTAATTTCTTCATTCTAAAACGCGTTTAAAAATGGTTAGATTATCGAATTATTTCGCTAATCGACCGCAAAAATACATAATTATTTGCATACTTCCAAAAAAAAGTGTACTTTTGCACGCAAATTCTGATTTTATGAGCGTAAAAACCTTCTTTAACGACACTAAAATTGGGTTTATTTTGAAAAACCTGCTTGTAGCACTGGCCATCGGCATAGTGTTGCTGATTATTCTTCTTTCCTATCTGAAACGTTATACGGAGCATGGAATCGAAGTAGAAGTGCCCGATGTAACCGGTATGTATATTGAAGAAGCTCATACGCTTGTCGCTCACGAAGGTTTGCAGATAGAGGTTGTGGATTCTACGTATAGCAAGAAAGTGCCTCTTGGTACTATCGTTGAGCAGACTCCGGTGGCCAATAGCCATTGCAAGCATGGTCGTCCTATTTACGTGATCATCAATTCCAAGACAGTGCGTCAAGTGCCCTTGCCTAATCTGCACGATATCAGTTACCGTCAGGCGGAAGCCACATTGCGTACGCTCAATATCAGCGTAGGCAACTGCATCTATGAACCGTCCGAATATCGGGATTTGGTTCTTGATGTCCGCAGAGGCGGAAAGTCCATACAAACCGGTGAACGGATTGATGAAGGAAGTATGGTGACGTTGGTAATAGGTCGCGGTAGAAGTAACGATAAAGTGGCCGTCCCAAATATCATTGGTCGCAGTTTGACCGGCGCACGATCTACGCTGTTAAGTAAGTACTTAACACTCGGTATGATTGCATATGACGAAGATCCTACACCTGAGACATCGTCGCTATACGTCGTTTATAAGCAAGAACCCGCAGCAGGAACTGTTTTGTATGAAGGCTCACGCGTAGATTTATACCTCACCACAGATATTGAGAAAGCCATCTCCGCGCAGAATACCAACGACGAAGATGATTTCTTCTAATGATCGATGAGGCTTACATAGAACCTGAAGACGAACTCTGGGAACGATTTCGATGCGAAGTAGATAAGGGCCAAACACCCGTTCGAGTAGATAAGTATCTGACTGAACATATGGCAGGTACTTCGCGTAATCGTATTCAAAATGCCGCCGATGCTGGAAATATTCTTGTCAACGGCAAACCGGTTAGCAGCAATCATAAAATCAAGCCGCTGGATGTGATTCAAATACTTTTGGACCACGAGCCACGCGATTACACTATCCAACCGGAGAATATACCGATAGAGGTAGTGTATGAAGATGAGGATGTCTTGGTAGTGAATAAGCCTGCCGGATTAGTGGTGCATCCGGGACATGGAAATTACGAACACACGCTGCTTAATGCCTTGGCGTATTATTTCGGTGAAAAAATAGACATCAACAATCCCAATATTGGTTTAGTGCATCGTATTGATAAGGATACGAGCGGTTTGCTGCTTATTGCTAAAACGCCCGAAGCAAAGACAAATCTTGGTATTCAGTTCTATGAACATACGTGCGAACGAACCTATAATGCACTTGTGTGGGGTACATTCGCAGAAGATGCTGGCACAATTATAGGAGCGTTGGCGCGAGATAATCGTGACCGAACAATCTATAGGGTTTATGACCTCGAAGATAATCCAAATGCCAAAGAAGCTATCACTCATTGGCGAGTATTGGAGCGTTTCCCATATGTCACACTCGTAGAGTGTAAGCTCGAAACAGGTCGTACGCACCAAATTCGAGTGCATATGAAGTATATCGGTCATCCGCTTTTCTCCGACGAGAAATACGGTGGCACTGAGATTATCAAAGGTGTTCCGACACAAAAGTACAAGCAATATATTCAGAACTGCTTTGCGCTTTGTCCTCGACAAGTATTACATGCTAAGACGCTTGGTTTTACGCATCCGAGAACGGGCGAACGGATGTTTTTTGACAGCGAGTGGCCAAAAGATATGTCCGCCTTGATTGACAAGTGGCGGACATACCAAGTTGGAAGTATCTCGTAGTGGAAAACACTATTTACTTCTGCATAAACTCGTTTATTCTACGCGAATTCCGGCGGCGTTATACACTTTTCCATCATGCAGAATGAAGAGTTGTCCTTCGCGGATAACTTTCTGGCTTTGCGTTTTGTCTGCATCTACGGAATTGATGGCTTCCGGTTTCTCGATAAATACTCTTAGTACTTCGGACCATTCGCTCCAAACGTCGTTGAGCATAGCACGCACTTCAAACTCGTAGTAGCTGCTCTTCTCCAGACCGGTAAAGGAATATTTTTTATTGGTGATATTAGATACCACTTTCTTGTCCTCAACGGGAGTGCCTTCTTTGCCGTAGCGCGCTTCGAACTTGCCTCGACCTGTCCATGTGATGATAGCTGCATTATCAGTCACTCTCTCCGCTTGCAAATTGAAGGCGTAAGGCTGATAAACAGCTGTTGCGGTAAAGTGTGCATCAATCAGCCAAGCAAAATACGTGTATTCCGAGTCATAATCTTTGACATCCATCCAATTCACCTTATCTCCGGCAGGAATGCCAATCCAGCGAGCATTTGGTGCGTTGGCGCCTGCGGATGCTGCCATAGGATTGTTGAAGGCTTGTGCGTGACGGAAGAATATCCACATGGGTTTGCTCTTGCTATATTCAATAGGTTCTAACAATGTAACTTCATTGAGTTGGTTGATCTCAGTCGGTTGCACGTTTTGCGACCACACTTTGGTTGCGTTATCCGGAGTATTGCCGCCTGTATATACAGCCAATTCCAGTTTATCGAGGTTAGAAGCATATACTTTCACTTTGTCGAGGTATTTGCTTACGGCCGTATTCGTCGGAATCATTATACCCCAATAAGGATTCTCAACAATCTCGATATCCATACCAAACGTATTTGTGCCGTAATAAACCCAATCATCATCTACTGTCGGCGTTGTCTGTTCAGCAGGCACAGCCGCTGTCGTGAACGTAAATACTGCCGAGTTGTTGCTGATAATATAGTCATCTGCGTCATCTCCGCAAACGCCGAAAGCAACTACATTGTATGTCGTATTAGGCTCCAGATTGATAAGGGTAATCGAATAACTGGAAGCGCCTGTATTGGCTATACGATTCGGATAAGCCTGATACTCGCTTTCACTCGCTTTCTTATAGCGAAAACCCCAACCGGATTGTTCCTTCGAACCCGGAGTCAAACTAATTTCAGCAGCACTAAACGACGGCTCTCCAACCAATGCCAAACCCGTAGGAACAGCGCAACTCGGATCAACAACATCTGGGAAGTCCATTTCGATGAAGTTCGTAAATCTTTTCCATCCTTTGGCAGCTTGATAGGCTGCGGTCGCTCCGGTAGGGATATAGATTTGAGAATTTGTCTCCATCGATTCGGAGCCATACACGAAAGCTTTATCGGCTAAAGGCGGAACATGCGTAGGGCAATAGATAACTTTAATATCGCTTTCAGCGAAAGAGAAGTTTTCCAGCTCTTTTATCGTCGCCGGCAGGTGAACTGTAACTAATTTTTGAGCGTGATAGAAAGCATATTCGGAAATGGTTGTTGTGCCGTAAGGTATTTCGTATTGGGATCTATCTCGAACGTCCATAAGCGGATAGACGACTAAAGTCTTTTTGTCGGCAGTATAAATAACTCCGTCAATAGAATAATATTTTGTGTTGCCGTTTTGCACCGTAAAGGCCTTCATCTTGTTGCAATTTTTAAAAGCTGATGGATCGAGAGAAGTGACGGATGCTGGAATGGTTACAGAGGTCAAACCATAGCAATCAGAAAATGCACCAGCACCGATAGTTTTTAGCTTTGCCGGTAGTGCTATGGAGATTATGCTGGTTCCGTTAAAAGCTTCTACGCCGATTGACTGTAAACTAGATGGTAAGCTAATCTTCGTGCAATTATTGTAGCCATAGAATGTATTATTGCCGACATGAGTAATGCCTTCGCCAATCTCAATCGTTACTGCATCACGGCATTCTTTATACCAACTGGTTGCTCCAGGGTCGGTGACATCCCACATCGCTCCCGTTCCACTAAAACTTAACTTCTGCGTCATATCGGACCAAGACCAATGAATATTGGCACCCGCTTGGCCATCTGCCAACGCGAAAGTTGTGGCGCTAATGATTGCAACTAAAGAAAGAAAAATTTTTTTCATAATGATATAATTTTATAGGTTGAACATTCAAATTGGGCCGCAAAGATACAACTTTTTTGCCACCTGTGCAAATAATTTCTGTATTTTTTCC
>JAEDLW010000048.1:0-11963 GCA_016295035.1 Paludibacteraceae bacterium | reverse complement strand
GGTCATCGCATGATGGCATTTGTGCGATAAGCGTGTGCTGCTCGTATCGCAGCGAGGGAGAGAAAATATGGTCGTCAAGCATGGTTGGCATACTAATTATTTGGCATCACGTCCCCATTTCCAACGGTTGTGAGACCAGAGCCACTGTTCGGGTTGTTCGATGATATTGTTTTCGAGTCGGCGGGCGAACTGCTCGGTGATATAGTTCTCGGGCGTGTTCGGTGCATCGTCGGTGATTAAGTCCACCCGCGCCACATAATGTCCGCGTTTGGGGCAGGTCATGTGGACATACGTTACGACATAATCGAACTTTTTGGCGAGCATCTCTCCACCATCGAGGAAGGAAGTCTCCTGATTGAGGAAAGTGGTCCAATAGTGTGCGTTGCGTGGAGTAGGTTTCTGGTCAGCAATCAAGCCAAGCGTAAAATGTGCCTCTTGTTTCTTGAGCAGCACCAGATGGCGCAGAAGATTGTTTTTCTCAATACCGCTATTGGCTCCACTACGCTTTTCCCGCACGGCTATCATCGCCTTGTCCGAACTGGAACTTTTGAGTTTGCGGTACACGTTGTAATGCTGCATTTCCGGACGTTTGAATCGATGTTGCACCTCTGCTGTCCATTCCCAGTTCCCGAGATGACCAAGCATGAAGATAACGCCTCCTTTGCGCTGTGCCCATTGTTCCACTTTGTCCACATTAATGGATTCGAAATGCTTGAGCATATCTTGTTCTGTGGCTCGGTAGGACCAGATAACTTCGGCAAAAATATCTACGAGGTGGTGGTAATAGCGTTTTTCTATTACCTTGCGCTCTGTGTTCGATTTATCTGGAAAACTGAGGCGGAGATTTTTACGAACGATCTTTTTGCGATACCCAAGAATGTAGTATATAAGCGGATAAGTAAAAATATCGCCAAGGAAATAAAGTACCCGTAGTGGCAAGAGGCTTAATATGGATATGCAGAATTTCATTGTTTAGTGAGATGAGTCATTATATATTGTGTAAATGCTTTTGCTTTGTATGTTCGGTCATCAGAAGGACTGCTTTCCAGGATGGGCTTGTCCACCACAGCATCAATAATAGTAGTTCCTGTAGAATCAATAAAGGTGAAGCCGTCCACAAAATGATAATAGGCAAAGGCATTGTTTTTAGATGCCAAAATATCTTTGGCAAATATAAAATCCGATGCGTCAAGATGCATTTGGTGTAGCAATGTCGGCACCCAATCAATCTGTGAACAAAGAGTTGATATTACACATGGCTCTTTGACAGCTCCTCCGGTAAAAATGATAGGGATACGATAACGAAGTGTATCGTAATTGGTGATGCCGTCAGGATATGGATAACCATGATCTGCGACAAGGACAACCAATGTGCTGTCCCATGCCGGACTTGTTCTCAATGTATCCACGAATGCTCCGAGGCAGCTGTCGGTATAGGCTATAGCATTGAGATAAGAGTGCGAGTAATGATGATAATCAACCTCAAAAGGTTCATGTGATGAGAGACTAAGGACTACGTTGAAAGTCCGTTCATCCGTTATTTGGCGTTGAACAATATCGTGTGCAGCGTAGTCAAAGAGTATATGATCCGGCACACCCCATTTGCTCATTCGTTGTGACATAGGGAAATCGTGGTCGCAAACACGTTGTTCAAACCCACCAGTGACTAAATATGAGCGCATATTGGTGAAGTCTTCATCTCCGCCGTAGTAAAATTTGAGGTTATACCCATTGGCTTTGAGTACTTGTCCGACTTGTGGCAATTGTTGTGATTTTGATGGAATCATCATGACAGAAGCATTCGCGCATCCGGGGAAAGCACCGAGTACGGCCATCACGCCGCGATCCGTCCGATAACTGTTCGCAAAAGCTCGATTGAAAAATACTCCTTCTTTTGCGAGGTTTTGCATGTTGGGCATTACGTTCCACGCATTGGATGAACAGCTTTCGAGAATACAAAGCACGATGTTCGGGCGAGTGGTTGTGAGAAGTGGTTCTGTTGTGCCGCAAGAGTCGCCTAACATACGCTTAACATATGCTGCGCATTCGTCATCAGACATATAGGTATATCGCTTGGTATCCAATCTGTTTTCTGAGAGTGATTCTACTATATTGAAAATAGGATTAATAGCTGCCAGATTAAGCATGCGATTGTCGGAGTAATAGACTCGCCCTGTGTTCATTGTAGAGACTGTGACGCTGCCGCGGATGGGAAGAAAAAGTAAGGCGGTCAGCACAATCATTACGGCCGTTGCTGTTATCTTTTTTTTCATACTCATGTGCTGTGCAGGCTCTTTATGAAGCAAATATCGATAAACGAACCACCAGCCTGTGAAAAGTAGTGCAAAAGCTATCGCTCCCAAGCTCCACAACCACCACGGCGCACAGGCTAGCACTTCTTTGGGTGATTGGAGGTATGCAAAGAGGTCTTTATCCAGATGATAACCCCAACTCGGGAAAGCCCCATTATCCCCAAGAACGACCCATAAAGCGATAGTGAGTAGTATGCCTGTGACGACATCGGCAATTTTTTCTATTATAGACCATTTTACCCATATGCTTGCAACGAGCAAAAGGCCGAAGATAACAGTTATATATGCCGCGGTTGACAAGTCCAATGGTAATCCGTGCCATGGAACAAGAAACCAGTCTGACCACGAGACTTCGCCCAATAAACTATGTTGGCATAGCATGAAAAGCGGCTTCTGCACCATGAAGAACACTATCCAAAATAGATAATATGTGAAGAATAAGTGTAATCTATCTTTCATAATTCTACGCTAAATGTTGCCAAAATACCGGTTGGTACGTTCAATATAACTGAGGCCCTGTTTGCATAAGGTATATCCTGCGTAAAAGCCAATTCTGCTAAGTCGTTGCTGAAATCCCAGACGTTATATCCTTCAATGCGCAGCCTCATATCCGTCTCTTTCACACTCCATCGTGCTTGCACGTGCAAGTCACACATGAAAACCGCACCATGGCGCGATCCGAAATTCCCATCGGTGGGATTGGTACCTCTTGAATCCAAAGGACGAATCTGTACGTCGTTGCCGTCGAGTTCGTAGGTATAGGCGGTGAATGGTTTTCCATCGGTCCACTTAAAGGTAAAGCCAGCTTGTACCCATTTGCAGATATTATACGACAGATAGAAACGCGCCACAAAACCTTTATCCAGATCCATGCGTCCGACGCCTGGATACTTGCCGTTAGGGTTATGCACCACCTTAGTTGTGTTGGGATTGGCGGTTGATTCTGATAGGACGCCGAGGGTGTTGCTGTTGGGACCGTTGCCCAAACCGGTATATCCTGCGGCCTGCATAGATTGCCAACTGAATGAGAGCATCACTTTCTTTCCTGTATAGGTGTAGCGGGAAAGCTGCGAGAAGAAATATGGAGAGTTCATCAGCGGATTATTGCCAAAAGGTGGAGTAGTGCCGACTTCAAATCCATCTTCTGCCGCATAGGTATGCCAGACATTGAAGAACTTCTTGTAGCTGTTTTGCAGAACTATTTCGTGGAGACCATCCTGCTTGTCGCGAAAAGCAAAACGGATAGGGATGTTCAATTCGATATAGGAAGTCTGAGGTAGGTTCTTCTTGTAGGAATGATATTTGCCTCCTGTAGTAAAAGCAAGGTTCTTCGTGCCGGCATAATAGACATTGCCATTGAGATAATCCTCCGAGAAATAACGGATATAGTCCATTGTGTATGGCAAGCGATTATAATCCGCCGTGATACCAATCTCGAACCAGCGGCAAGGATGAAAATCGAAGTTGGCTCCTGCTTGCGCGTAAGGGGAAACTTTACTTTTATTATGCCTCAAGAGCATAGCATCGAGTGTAAAGTCAATATGTCCGTTAACATCCACCCATGGAGCAATGGCGTAATGGGCTTTGAGGCCGATAGTGTTCTCCAAGAGTCCGGCATTGAATGCGTTGGATGTCCACTCGTAACGATAGATATCGGTTGGTGTAGCATCCACAGGCGATTGCAGATAAAGTGTGTTGGAAAATGATGCTTGGCTGGGACGGAAAAGAATAAGTGAGTTATAAGCATCTACAAAAACGGATAGCCAATTCAGCACGGGTTGTTCATAGTTAACTGCCCAACTGAGCAAATGTGTTTTGCCGTCAGGCACCCACGGTTCAAAACTCTCTCCATCTTGATCAATGATATTGCGTCGGAATGCGATGTTGTCGTGCTGTACGACATTACTCTCCCATGTGAAACCTGTTGTCAAGAAGTCTCGTTTGGCATAAATGGTTCCGCTGTAGTTTTTAAGGTCATACACTTCGTTATGATTAAAGAGATGTTCACTTCCAGCATCGGTTCTGCCAGAGAAATTTAGGCGGTATCCTAAGCGTCTGAAAGCCACGTTTGGTTTCATGGGCAGATAGCCGTCTGCTTGTACTATATAGTACGGCGCTGTATAAGAAGGATCATCAAGTATCAATCCGCATTGGTCTTGTTTGGTGATGAGCCGTTGTCCGTATGCAGCGTAGAGATGCTGTCGATAGTTGTGCCCTTCCTTATCATGAAACGTGTAGCCTGCGTCCAGTGTTCCTGCACCTTTTTGATGTCGACGGGCGGTGATGTGTTTGTAGGTATCGGCGCTTTGCACGGCAGAACGATGAAAGAGATTGATAATCTCGGTTGTGCCCGCTGCAGGTGCTCCGTTTCCGACTTGGCCAAAGTTATATGAAGCCTGGACGTAGTCGCGTGCCATACTATCGTGCTCGAAAAAGATTTGTCCTGTATGGATATTGATGTCCATTCCGTATTGCTCCATGTTTGGCACATAATGTGTATTTCCTGCCTGAAAGCGGTCATCCACCCGCATGCCGTCAATATAGTACCTATTATTGGTGCAAGGCAGTCCGTCTATCGCTATGGACAGGCGGTCAGGCATCCACCATTGTCCAGTTGTCAAGTTTTCTACAATAGTGTGATCATTGAGGGCTTCGAGGTAATAAACGAGGTCACTGCGATGATACCACTCACGAAAGAACTCCGCTGGAACGGAATCCATCCCTATCATGGACGTGTGGGTTATTGTAGCGGCATGAGATGACAGAGTCAAAGCCGCGAGCAGGACTATCAGAATCTTCTTACTCATGGGCTTTAGGCTTCTTGTATTGGAGGATATCTATGTTATATGCCAGTCCTACGCGCAGTTGGTGGAAGGGATAATCTTTGATGCCGTACTGATAAGTGACGAAAGGCTCAAAGCCTTTAGCATGACCGCTTACCTGAATTTTGATTGTCATGGGTCGGTCGCCATCTTTTTCCCAACCCATATAGCCACCCCATGTGGCACGTAGGGACACATATTGCGCTTTGGCAAAGAGTTGCACACCGTATAACAAGGCATCATTCTGACGGCTGTTGTCGGTTTGCCAGCACAAAAAACCAAGACTTCCGGCGAGACGTAATTCGACGAGTGTGTTTTCGGACTTTTGGCTTTCGACTTTAGCTTCCCGACTAATAAACATCGATTTGCCTACCGCTAAATCAAACCAATAGCCAGGATCATCAAAGTAACGTGCTTTGTCGAAACTGCCGCCGCTGGCGGTTTTGAGTGCCGCACGCAAAGCAATATCCGGTGTATATTTGCGCGCTTTGAGCAGTTGGATATCCGTGGAGACATAGACATCGCCGGCTTCGTGGCCGCTAATAGGCTTGTTGTCTTGGATACGGCATGTGCGTTGTCGCTCGGTAGTCATACGATACCACTCCATAATAGGCATCCATAGGCTGAGGTTTACTCGGTCAGTCCAAAGCGGTATATTGATTTTGGCAAAGATATCCGCCGTTTGGTCTTTCTGAAACCCAAAGTAACCATCTGCCGCAAGTTCTACTCGCAAAGCCCCTTGTACACGTCCGTCCAACATATCCGGTACCGGTAGGGCGTTAGGGCCGAAATAGGCAGGTGCAATACCTGTACTTTCGCTTAACTTAGGCGCAACAATAGGTACCTCGGCAGCCAAAGGCGTAAGGACTATCGTACATAATATGAACAGCCAGATTTTTCTCAACGGTAGGATAGTGTTCTCAGTTTAGCGCCTCGTCTGCGTTCCGAGAGCCGCTCGGGCTTAGTGAGTTTAGTATATTGCATCAATGGCTCCAGACTAAAACGGCATACCACTTGCTGTTGATGGCTTAATCCGTAACCATCTAAATATAGCAAGTTCCATCCGGCGTATGCTGTGACAAACGAACGGCGGATGAGGTAGAAGAATATATCCGTGCGGTTATAAATACGTGACTGGTAGCGTGGGTCACCTTGATTAAGCAGCGGTCCGTAACCGACATACAGTGGTAGTTGATTATCTCCAAAATAGAACTCATTGCGTACTCCGATAAAGCGCCAACCTAAATAAAAGTCCGCATGAAAACCATGGCAGAAATGTTGTTCTTCTTTTCTGCGGTCACGTTGGAAGGAACCGATATATCCCACCTGCAGGCTGAGGCTGTCCAGAGGTGTCAAATAACCCAAACTCACGCCCGCCAAGGGATTGATAACGATATCATCGCACACACCGGGTATCTGCGTCGAGTGACTGAGGTGATTGAGTTGGGCGGTACCACCAGTGAAAAACCATTTATACTTGAACTTACCTGAACCGACAATGCGGAACGCCTCGCGTGTATCCTTGCTCATCATGCCCCGCCAGTCGCATAATAAATCTGCATAACCCCACTTGCTGCGGTATTGGAAGAGCACACCTTGTATGTTCGGATAAACGAAAGCAATCGAGTCGCTACGCAGATAATCGGGTAAAGCCTCTGTTAAATAGTCGTACGGCACAAAACCAAAATTAAGTCGGAAGCCTTTGGCATCAAACTGATAATAAACAGTCGGAGTTACAACGCAATCGCGCCACTTGGATCCAAATGGTTGCACGTAACTTGCACCTGCCATTAGTTTGTGTGTACCACCGATAGAATCATTAAATCCGACACCGATAGTTGGCGTTAAACGAATACCGAAAAGTGTCTGTGATGGTTCGTAGGGATGATGAATTTCGCGGTTGTCGAAGTTAGTGACAAAGTCCACGTCATACAAAAACTTTTGGGCACTGGCTACACCGGTACCCAAAAGCAAAAGAAATATTATGAGCGATTTTTTCACGAGAATAAGTTCTTAAAGAAATTCTTCTTGTCGGCACTTCCCGGCACAATATTGGGACTATTTTGTAGTTGTTCAATCAGTTTCTTCTCGTCCTTATTTAGTTTCTCGGGGATATACACGCCCACATTAATAAGCAGATCTCCTGTACCATATTGGCGTGCATATTGGTCTATGATTGGTAGTCCCTTGCCACGCATTCTGAGAACTTTGCCTGGTTGCGTACCCGGAGTAATTGTTATTTTGACATCGCCCGTGAGAGTAGGTATCTGCACTTGTCCGCCGAGGATAGCAGTCGGCATATCAAGCAGAAGATTGTAAATCAGGTCACTGCCATCTCGTACGAGATCTTTGTGTTCCTCTTCTTCGACTAAGACGAGCAAATCTCCCGGTATACCTCCGCGCGGTGCCGCATTACCTTTGCCTTGAACTGGTATTTGCATGCCACCACTCACGCCTGCCGGAATCTTGATGGTAATGATTTCCTCATCGCGCACCACGCCGTCTCCGTTACAATGGGTACACTTATTCTTGATGATCTTACCCTCGCCGTGGCATGTCGGACATGCTTCTTGTACTTGCATCATGCCGAAGATACCGCGTTGGGTACGAACAACCCTACCGGTGCCTTTACAAGTCGGACAGGTCTCGCTGCTACTGCCATCAGCACTTCCTGTGCCTTGACAATGTTTGCATTCAACGAGTTTCTTGACCTTAATTTTCTTCTCTACGCCCGAGTTGATCTCTTCCAGCGTGAGACGCACTTTGACGCGCAGGTCTGTGCCGCGGCGCACTCTCTGCCCACCGCGACTTCCTCCGCCGCCGAAGAAGGACGAGAAACTTCCGCCTCCCATGCCCCAGCTCTCGAACAAGTCGCCGAACTGGGAGAAGATATCTTGCATCGAGAAGTCGCCACCACTGAAGCCACCTGCACCACTCATGCCTGCAAAACCGAACTGATCGTAACGCTGACGCTTTTGTGGGTCACTCAGCACTTCATATGCTTCAGCGGCCTCCTTGAATTTCTCCTCAGCTTCTTTGTCACCGGGGTTTTTGTCAGGGTGGTACTGTATCGCTTTTTTGCGGTACGCTTTCTTTATCTCCTCTGCGCTGGCTTTTTTGTCAACGCCAAGGACCTCATAGTAATCTCTTTTCTCAGCCATAATTTATTCCCCCACAACTACTTTGGCGAAACGGATAACCTTTTCGCCGAGTTTATATCCTTTCTGTGTGCAGTCAATAATCTTACCTTTCTTGTCTTCACCGGCAGCGAAAGTTGTTATCGCTTCGTGCTCATCGGTGGAGAAATCCACGCCTTCTGTTTCAATGGCATGCACTTCGTGCTTGTCAAGGAAAGTAAGGAATTTCTGCTGAATAAGTCGGATTCCTTCGCGCACAGCGTTGATATCATCGGTTTTGCCCATAGCATCCATAGCGCGGTCAAAATCGTCTATGAGCGGAAGCATTTCCTTAAAGATATTCTCGCCTGCCGTTTCAATCAAGTCCAGTTTCTCTTTGTTTGTGCGACGACGATAATTGTCAAACTCCGCAATTTGGCGCAGTTTGGCATCTTCGAGTTCAGCTATTTTTGCTTCTAACTCTGCGATTTTTTCTTCGGGTGTTTGTTCCGCAATCTGTTCTTGTTCTTGCACTTGTTCTTCCTGTTGCGGAAGTTCTTCTTTTATTTTTTCCTTTTTGCTCATAATCTTACTTTAATCTACCACCTATCAGTTATCAATAATTGTGCCAATGACATACGGACTGACAAAATGTCAGTTAAAAGAGTGTGCCTTGTGCTTGGACAGGTGTTTTACCGAGGTGTTTGTATGCTAATTCGGTAGCCTCTCTTCCCCGAGGTGTACGCTTTATAAATCCTTCTTTGATGAGGTATGGTTCGTATACATCTTCAATTGTTCCTGCGTCTTCTGACATGGCCGTAGCTATGGTGTTTAGTCCGACAGGACCGCCTTTGAACTTATCAATAATTGTGCACAGCAGTTTGTTGTCCACTTCATCCAAACCAAAGGTGTCTATGTTCAGTGCCTCTAAAGCATAGCGGGCGATATCAATATCAATGCTTCCGTCGCCTTTCACTTGCGCAAAGTCACGTACGCGTCGCAGGAGCGCATTGGCGATACGAGGCGTACCGCGGCTACGGCGAGCAATCTCTCCGGCAGCTTTCGATTCTATATCAATTCCTAACAGTCCTGCCGAACGAATAACGATACCTGCCAATACATCTGCATCGTAGTACTCCAGGTGACAATTGATACCGAAACGTGCACGCAGAGGCGAAGTGAGCAAGCCGGAACGGGTTGTTGCGCCGATAAGTGTGAACTTATTCAAGTCTATCTGTATAGTACGCGCCGAAGGACCTTTGTCTATCATGATGTCAATGCGATAGTCCTCCATGGCTGAATACAAGTATTCTTCCACAATAGGGCTTAGACGATGTATCTCATCGATGAACAACACATCGTTTTCCTCGAGCGAAGTTAGCAATCCTGCTAAGTCGCCCGGTTTGTCCAACACAGGACCTGAAGTCACTTTAAAGCCTACACCTAATTCGTTGGCAATGATGTTACTGAGCGTTGTCTTACCTAAACCCGGAGGGCCGAAGAGTAACACATGGTCCAAGGCTTCGTGTCGCATTTTAGCTGCTTCCACGAAGATGCGCAGGTTACTTACAATTTTTGTTTGTCCCGCAAAGTCTGCAAAGCGCAGCGGCCGCAAGGCGTTGTCTTGCTCCTTTTCGGACATTTGTTGTCTTATATCAAAATCAGTTTCCATCAGTTTTACTACGGAATAATGTTTCTAAGTTATCTATCTCTCCGATAGGGCAATCTGCCTTGATGATGCCGTGGTCCAAAATGACGACTCTGTCACACATCTCGCGCACTTCTTGCAGTATATGGGTAGAGAGAATAACCATTCTATCGCGTCCCAACTGCCGTATAAGTGTCCTTATTTCTACCAGTTGGTTGGGGTCGAGTCCTGTAGTTGGTTCATCCAAAACGAGTAAGTCCGGGTCGTTGAGAAGTGCTTGCGCCAAGCCTACACGCTGCCGATAGCCTTTGCTCAGTTGTCCGATACGTTTATGCGCTTCCGGTGTAAGTCCCACTCGTTGAATGAGGATTTCCACCCGTTCTTGAGGACGAATCACTTTGCCCAAACGTGCCATGAAAAGCAGGTATTCGCGCACAAACATCTCGTCGTACAGCGGATTTCTCTCGGGCAGATAGCCAATCCGTTCGGGGACTTGTATTAAGCCCTGTGCATGCACGAGTCCGACGATAACTTTCATAAGTGTTGATTTCCCCGCGCCGTTTGGTCCGAGTAAGCCAAGCACTTCACCGTCTTGCATAGCAAACGACACGTCACTAAGGACATGTTGTTGGCCGTAATACTTATCAATATGTTCTAATCGCAAAGCTATTAGTTTTTACTTATCAATTTATTCGCGGCTGATCTTACTTTCT
Organism: Paludibacteraceae bacterium; assembly: GCA_016295035.1. Lineage (GTDB taxonomy): Bacteria > Bacteroidota > Bacteroidia > Bacteroidales > Paludibacteraceae > Colicola. The sequence goes on along the minus strand of JAEDLW010000048.1, from coordinate 1,352 downwards.
CCGACCGCCATGTTGCGTTTGATGTTAGGATGGCCTTTATATGTGATTTTGCTTGCTCCGGATGCTTGTGCCCAAAGTTCTTTGGTGACCTTCACTTCGGCTTTGGATGCGCCGAGGCAGTTGATATGCATAGCGGTTACGTCGGCTTTTTCTGCGTCGAGTTTGGATGCGCCGGAGAGTGAAATCTGCAGGTCGTTATATTGTCCGCGAAGGGAAACTGTACTTGCTCCGGATATATTGATTGCTGTTAGATCTTGCACGGTGATGGTAGCGTGGCGGTATCCGTTGATGTTATTGCCGGAGATAGTCAGTACGCTGTCTTTCACTTGGTAATCCACCAACATCGAGTCGTTGACTGCGATAGCCAGCGTGTCTCCTTGCAGGATATCCACATCCATTGCGCCGGAGATATTGATGGCATTGAAGGCAGGAACTTCGGCCGTTAAAGCGGCAGGTGTCTCTTCGTTATCAATTTGTTGCAAAAGGGCATCTATTCCGCCGAGGTTTTTAGCTTGATTGAGCGTAAGTACGGTGAGGCAAACCAAGCTGGCAACCCAACATAGTAGTGATATAAGCCAGAATCGCGCTTTAGGTAGATGGCGTGTACGGAGGAAAGTGACGATAGCACGCACAATGACAAAAACCGGAGTTGCTATGGCTATAATAATAGCAATAATTCCCAAGAGAATTTGCCACCATTCGGCCCCAATAAGGAACGGAACGGAAGCTATCGGCATAAGACTCAAGGAACCCATACCCACACCAAACACACCAATCATCAGTGCAAATAGTCCTGCAAAAAGCGGAATGAGAATAGGCAGAGCAACAAGGATAAGGAAGACAAGCAACGCAATGCCAAAGACGCGACCGCAACCGCTGTTTGCTCTCGCGGCAGAGTACTTGATACGAGGACGTTTATTGACACCAAAGTCAGCCGGCTGGCCGATACGCTGTGTGATAGCATCAACCATTTTGATATCCACTACCTGCACATTACGTGCGAAGAGTTCAGCCTGTAGGAGTTCGCATACACGGGCTTCGATAGCCGCCATTTCTTTTTCGCGGTCATCGGCAGAGAGTCGTAGTTCAATATCTTGCAGATAATCATTGAGGGCTTGATAAGCATCATTATCGATGTGGAATACGACCCCATTCACGTTGACAGTTCTTGTTACTTTCATTGTTTTATCTTTCTTTGTCCAAAAATCGCGCAAAGATACTGCTTTTTTACGACACATGCAAGTTTTTTTTATTTTTTCTTTTTTTATTATTGCTTTGTGGGGTGTTCTCCATAAATATCAGCACTATTCCCAATCCCCTCCAAAGGCTATTTCCGCCGTGCAGCGTTATGT
>JAEDLW010000047.1:0-12015 GCA_016295035.1 Paludibacteraceae bacterium | reverse complement strand
CTTCTCCAATATCGTCAACCCGCCATAACCGCTATCAAAAACGCCAATTTTCATTATTGTACGCCGTTGGTTAAGTGATGATAGTCATGCAAGGATAGGTTGTCAGACACTATCTTAAGAGCACTAACAGAGGCAAATCCGAGTGAGGCAATAAATGCGAGTTCCATATCAAAGACGCAATCTTTGTAGTCGGATTGCATGACGAAATCGCAGTTAGAGTAACAAACCGCTTTTTGTTGTGCAATCGGCCAGAGACCATCGTCAAAGGGCGTGAGTTCCAACTTAGGTTCGGGATAAGTGACATTCGGATGGTTCAGTCTCACCTCCGTTACCTCCACTACGGTACCGATGTCAAAATTAGCACTCCCTGCGTAACCGATATTGAGCAAACATGCCTCTCGGGGCACCTCGCTCAGCGCCTGGATAATGTTGATGGCTCCTACACCGGTAACGATAACCGGCCAGTTGCAATTTGGTAAGTATTTCGCGATTAAATCGCGTTCGCCTTCTTCGGCAATGCAGATGTAATTCATAATTTTCGTGCAAAAATACAACAAAATTTGGATATATCAAAATAAAGTATTACTTTTGCAGCAAATTTAATAAAAAAAAGAGAAATTATGATTTATCAAATTGCATTTTCGTGCGAGGAAGGTGATAATTTCCGTCGCGTTTTTGAGGCCGATAGTGACGCTACTTTCTTGGAGTTGCACAAGGCTATACTGGAGTCGGTTAATTATCCGGATGACCAGATGACGTCCTTCTTCATGTGCAACGATCGCTGGGAGAAAGAGCAGGAAGTGACATTGGTGCCGATGGGCTCAAGTTTTGAGTACGACAACATGGTGATGGAGTCAACTCGTCTGAGCGACTTGCTGGAAGAGCAAGGCCAACGTCTTATCTACATCTTCGACCCGATGTTTGAGCGTTATTTCTTCGGTTCGCTGAAGGCCATCTTACCCGGCACGATGGAAGGTGTTCGTTGCGTAGAAAGTAAAGGCAAAGCGCCTCAGCAACTGCAAACAGAAGATCCTGCTGATGGCTTGATAGGAAAAGACGGTAAGGCAGATTGGGAAGGTGATGAGGACTTCTATGGAGACAGCGAATATGACGAAGGCGATATTGATATGGAAGGTTTTCAAGACTTGTCGTTCGATGACGGAAGCATGTTCTAATGCATAAACTGCTCGTTATAATAGGTCCGACTGGTGTGGGCAAGACGGAGTTGACACTTCGTCTGGCAGAGAGCTTGGGAAGCGAGATTGTGAATGCGGACTCACGGCAGATTTATAAGGAAATTCCTATCGGTACGGCAGCCCCGACGAAAGAAGAACAAGCGCGTGTGAGGCATTGGTTTGTGGGAACGAAGTCCGTAACGGAGAACTATTCCGCCGGAGACTATGAACGCGATTGTTTAGAGGTGCTGGAGAAATTGGGTGATAGAGCGATTTTGTCGGGCGGAAGTATGTTGTATATTGATGCCGTATGCAACGGTTTGGATGATATTCCGAAGGTGGATGAAGCACTACGTAGTCAAGTGCGAAAGGATTATGAACAAAAGGGTTTAGAGTGGTTACAGTCGGAAGTACAACGCTTAGATCCAGCTTATTGGGCAGTAGTGGACAGACAAAACCCACAACGGCTTATTCATTGCGTAGAGTTGAGTATGGGGACGGGAAGACCCTATTCATCGTACCGCAAACGTGATGTGAAAGCACGCAATTTTGAAGTGGTGAAAGTGGCGTTGGAACGCCCGCGGGAAGAACTATACGAACGTATCAACAATCGTGTAGATAAGATGATAGCGGACGGCTTGGAAGAAGAAGCACATGCAGTCTACCCATTACGGCAGTTCAATAGTTTGCAAACGGTTGGATACAGGGAGATGTTCCTCTATTTTGATGGGGAGATAAGCAGGGAAGAAGCAATACGATTGATAAAACAGAATTCGCGCCATTATGCCAAACGGCAAATGACTTGGTTCGGCGCAGATAAAACGATACGTTGGCTTGATGCCAAAATGGATTATGAGAAACAAATGGATACTATTATTGGTTGGCTGCGTGCTGATAGCGTGCGATAAGCAAACAATCAATTTTTCGTATGCACCGGTTCAACCCAAAGCAGGTGAATCGATACAGTTTACTAACTTGAGCACTTCCGGCGAAGAGTGGGAGTGGACTTTTGGTGATGCCTCTACATCAACAGGAAAAAACCCGACTAAGATTTACAAACAAGCCGGCACCTATACCGTAACACTGAAAGTAGATGATAAAGCCAATAAAGCGGTGTCTAAATCTATCACTATTTATGATACGATACCTAATTTTACTTGCTCACTAAAAGAAGCCGCTACGAATGGTATTCCTATCTTTGAGGATGTAACGTTTACAGCGTTGGTGTACAACCCTTATAACTATACCGTGGAATATAGTTGGAGTATAATCGGTACAGACGGATACAAAATATTGTCTCCCACACAAACCACATCGGAGCTGAAAGTGTATTTTTCAAAGGCTGTTGACAACGTGACCGTTCGCATGAAAGTAACTCTCAATGGCGAAGTACGCGAGACGGATAATATCTTTAAGATACACGATGTCAAAACGAATTCCGTGATGATGATGACTAAGGATTCAGCGTGCTGGTATCAGCGCGTCTTTGGTAATCGTGCAGAAGCGATGAGGCCGCTGACGAATAGTGAGTTGCAGAAGGAGTTAAAACAGACGCAGGACACCGTACAGATATATAACGGTAAGACATTTACGTTGGCTGATTTACAAACTGTTAAACCTGGAATACGTGGCTTCGTTATTGCGGCAAGAAAAGTGTATTTCCGTACCGCGGATGGTATCTTCGTTGCCAATATTGATGGTAGCTTTGAAGAGCCGATATGGTTAGGAACGGTATTTACAGAGTGCGCCGATGTAGTCAACAATCGCCTTTATTGGGCTGTGAAAGACAGCGTGATGTATATGCCGCTGATTGGCTCTGAGAATAATAAGTTTACAACAACTCCGTCGCTATTAAACAAAATGGATAGCGTGATGAATTTACTGATTGATAAGGATAAAAGATGAAGAATTTAGAACCCAAGCAAGTATTTGCTATCTTTGAACAGATAACGAAAGTGCCTCGTCCGTCCAAGCACGAGGAGAAGATAAGTCAGTGGTTAGTTGATTTTGCAGCAGAGCATGGTATTGAGTGTGTGCGTGATGAAGCGTTGAACGTGATTATGCGTGCACCCGCAACACCCGGTTACGAGAATAAAGAGGGTGTTATTCTGCAAGGTCATATGGATATGGTTTGTGAGAAAAATGGTGACGTCCAGCACGATTTTATGTGTGATCCGATAGAGACTTATGTGGATGGTGATTTCCTCAAAGCACGTGGCACAACACTTGGCGGTGATGACGGAATAGGTGTGGCGATGGCTCTGGCTGCTTTGACGGATAAAAACGTAGCCCATCCAGCGATGGAGTGCCTGTTCACGGTAGATGAAGAAACTGGACTCACAGGCGCTTTCAAATTGAAAGATGGCTGTCTTAATGGTAAGCGACTAATAAACTTGGATTCGGAGGATGACGGACAAATCTTCATCGGCTGTGCGGGTGGAATAGACACTTTAGCAAAAATGCATTATACGCAGGTCACTTTGCCGGACGGTCAGTGGTTTGCAGCACATATCTGCGTCAATGGATTACAAGGTGGTCACTCCGGCGACGATATCAATAAAGGACGTGCAAACGCCAATAAAATCATTGTGGAGTTTCTGCAGCAGGTAGCTCGTGAGACAGAGTTATATATTGCTTCCATAGAAGGTGGAAACTTACGTAATGCTATTGCCCGCGAAGCAGAAGCGCTGATAGTGGTTCCGTTCGCTTATAAAGAGCAGCTCCGCGTGCTGTTTAATCGTTATTGCGCGCAGGTGGAAGAGCGTTTTGGTGAAGTGGAGAAAGATATGCGTTTGGAATTGGAGTCCGAGACTGTTCCTGCTGAAGTGATAGAACCTGACAAAGCGCGTAAGCTTATTGATGCTTTGTGCGAATGTCCTCACGGCATGATTGCCATGTCAGCGGATATGCCCGGTTTGGTAGAAACCAGCACCAATCTTGCTTCCATGAAGATGAAAAAGGACGAACAAGGTCTGTATGTCGAAATCAACACGAGCCAACGTTCCTCTGTTGAGGCAGAAAAACACCGTATCAAAGATGCGGTCGAAGCTGCTTTAACAAAAGCGTGTGATGAAGTGACGCATGGTGATGGCTATCCAGGCTGGAAACCCAATGTTCATTCACCGTTAAAGGAAATAACCCGTGCTGCTTATAAGCGTCTCTTTGGCGAAGAACCGCAAGTGTTGGCAATTCACGCAGGCTTGGAGTGCGGTTTATTCCTCGAGAAATATCCATACTTGGATATGGTTTCTATCGGCCCGCAAATGTATGGTGTACACTCACCACAAGAGCGATTGAGTATTTCTTCTACCCAACGCTGTTGGGCTTGGTTGTGCGAAGTGCTAAAGAATCTGTAAATGACGCATATTCAATTACCTATATCAAAGAGCATTGCCAACCGCTTACTGATCTTGCAAGCCTTGAGCGGAGAACCTTTGTTAGACGTATCAGATCCCTCTATCCCGGACGATACACGTGTTATGCACAACGCGCTTCAGGCTATCCAAAATGGTGCACTGGAAGTCAATGTAGAGAACTGTGGTACTGCCATGCGCTTTCTGACAGCTTATTGTGCGCAGTTGGAAGGACGGAGTGTTGTGATTAACTGTAGTGAACGAATGAAAAAGCGTCCGATAGGGCAACTTGTCAATGCACTTATTCGTTGCGGTGCAGATATCTGGTTTGAGAATGAGGTAGGTTTTCCGCCTTTGCGTATTCACGGCAAAAAACTGGCAAATCCAGTACTCAGTCAGATTTCCGGTGACCCTCTCATTATACCCTCTGCGGACTCTTCCCAGTATATCTCAGCGATGATACTTGTTGGTCTCAATGCGGATACGGATCAATCCTCTCCTTATATTCATATGACGCGCGCCATGTGCGAAGCATGGAAAGCCGGCGAACGTCACTTTGAGGAAAAAGACTGGAGTTCGGCTGCGTTTTGGTACGAATACGTGGCGCTTCACGGCGGTAAACTGCATTTAGATGGATTGACAGACTCTGATTTGCAAGGCGACTGCGTAATAGCTAAATGGTTCAATCGTTTTGGGGTCGAGACTACGATTGATGCGCAGGGCGTTACGATAGAGAAAAAACGGCGCGCTATTCATTTGCCGTATATCCTTAGTTTTGCTAATAATCCGGATCTGTACCCAGCGGTTGCTATCACATGTAAACAGTTGCACGTTCCCCTTATTGCACGCGGTACAGTATCGCAACGCATTAAAGAGAGTGACCGTCTGGAGTCTGTGAAAACTATGCAGACACAAGGAGATCATCGTATAGCAATGGCCTTATTAGCAGCCGACTTGCCTTGTGATGATGTCGATTGTGTGCGCAAGTCATACCCCGGATTCTACGAGCAGTTATGTCAATTACGCGGATAATACCACAACGAGGCATTAACGATGAAGGGAAGGGTAAAAAGTTTGCTCTTCATAAGCTTATTACTGCCGCTTCTACTGAGTATGTATGGCTTCAGGACGACGATATTATTGCTCCAACTGCAGAACCGCATGTATCGGCCGATTTGCTTATTTTACCCTTACGTATGGGTGGCGGGCAGACACTGCTCGAACGCCTTCAACGCGCCGAATACGCTGCCTTGCAGCAGATAACGGTAGAGACTGCAGAACGCGGTAAACCTATACTCTGTAGTGGCGCAAACCTTATAGTGCGACGTGAAAGATGGCTCGAGAGTTGGCCCGATTTGCACGAAGAAATTCCCAGTGGTGACGATATGTTTCTGCTTGAATCCTTTAAACGACGTGGCTTACGAATAGAAGTACTTGATTTGGATGAATATACAGCTGTTGTCTCCCCGCAAACTACTTGGAAAACTTTTTTCCTTCAACGCATGCGATGGGCAGGTAAAGCACCGCATTACACGGATAAAGATATTCGTCGATATGGGGCATGGGTGCTGATAACTAATATGCTCCAACTGCTTTGCCCGCTAATCATTCTCTTTAAATTTCCATACGAATACGGACTAATCAAAAAGAGAGACGCGTCCGTCTCTCTCATTGATGCACTCATTTTGGAATTCTTCTACCCGTTTTATATGCTTATTTGCATCATCGGCGGGTTGTTCCGTCGTGCATGGTAATTACTCCGCTGCTTCTTGATCGAAGTCTGCTGCAGGAGCCAGCGCATCTGCTGCCTCTTGTACTTGGTCGGTAATAGCACTGCTGTCCTCTTGAGTAACGCCTTGACCTTTGTGAACACCAACGGCTAAGATGCTGAGGACAACGATAATAGCGGCTAATGTCCAGCTGGCTTTCTCAAGAAAGTCTGCGGTCTTCGGGGCACCCATAACTTGGTTACCACTTGCAAAACCTGCTGCCAAGCCACCGCCTTTGCTGTTTTGTACCAGCACAAGAAGGATGAGCAAAATCGCTGCAATAACAATTAGGATAGTAAATAAAATGTACATAATATTTTTGTTAAATTGTTTAGTCTTTTGGTTTTATTCAACCGAAAAAGCGCGCAAAAGTACAACAATTATTTGATATACGCAAATTTTTTTCACATTTTGTCATTTTTCTTGCACATATCAAAAAAAAGCTGTACTTTTGCACGCGCAAAAGTTTAATAGTATGAAACGGATACTTTTTTTCTGCTTAGGTTTGTGCTTGACCTGCTTGCTTCAAGCGCAGACTCGTATAGCAGTTATTGCTGACCCGCACGTGTTAACAGAATCACTTTTTGATGATGGTTCGGCTTTTGAGAAAGCGAAGAGTGGTAATTCTCGCGTAGTGGAATATAGCCAGCAACTTTTTGATAGTGCTATGGCAGTTATTGCCGCACAACGTCCTGACTTGGTGTTTATTGTGGGCGACTTGTCGAATGACGGCGAGAATGTGAGCCATCAGCATATTGTTGCTAAATTGAAGGAACTGAAAACAGCAGGTATCCAACCTATAGTTATTCCTGGTAATAATGATATAGCCAATAAGAACGCCTATTTCTATCAGGGTGATAAAAAAGTTCAAACTGAATCTGTCTCTCAAGCTGAATTTGAGTCCCTGTACAGTGATTTCGGCTTGTCACAGGCAGTTAGCCGTGAGCAAGATAGTTTGTCGTATATGGTTTATCCAAACGATAAATTAGCAGTTCTTTGTCTAAATAGCGCGAAGAAGAATACACCCACGCAACAGTATAACGAAGGCGGAATATACGAATCGACTTTGGCTTGGGCTGAAAAAGCTGTAGCACAGGCGAAGAAGGATAATCGTATGATTCTTGCGCTCATGCACCACCAAGCAACCGATCACTTCAATATGGAGGAGGATATGACTCCGAGTTATGTAGCAAACACCACTGCGGAGTATCCCGCTTTGGAGGAGCTGCAGACGCGTCTTCTTGCAGCAGGAGTGCAAGTGATTTTTACCGGCCATTACCACATAACCAGTATCAAGCACACACTTAATGAGGGCAGACAACTCTATGATGTCGGTACCGGTTCGCTCTCCTCTTATCCGTCGCCTATCCGTTGGCTCACGCTATCCGATGACGGACAACTGCATATCACCACGCAGACGATTGATACTTACCACGAACTCGAACAGGAGCGTAACGCGAATACAGCAAAGGGGATTATCAGTCGCGTAGCCGATATGGCATATCCTAAGATGGAAGAGGTGCAAAACGACCCCAAATACAAGGCGATGCTCCTTACCCTTGGGTTATCCTTTGACGACTTCAATCTGCCCAAATCCAAGTCTCAGATGATAGCCGAGTTAAGTAGTTCGATGCTCCCTTCGATGACACTAATGGTGAACGAACTCTCCCAGGGCGATGAGCATACGCGTACGCCGCAAGAACATCTTGACTCTTGTATAGCAGGATTTGATCACTATGTCAAACACACTATCTGTATGGATAACGAGGAGTTGGGAGACTTACTCCTTGCGCTCGTCAAAGAGTACCGAGATATGCTTGAAGATATGTGCAGAAGCGTGTTCTTTAACTATGTCGGCAACGATCCGACACAAGTAGTGCCGGATAACACGAACATTTTGCAGATAGACGCTCCGGTAACAACAAAGTTGCAGGAAATCAATGGCCTGCAGCCGGCTGAGAAAGTGCTTAAGGACGGACAACTCTATATTCGTCAAAATAACCAATTATTCGACGTTGTAGGAAAGCGGGTAGAGTAATGAATTTTATCAACAATCTTAACGAAGCACAGCGTGAGGCGGTCACTTATTCTGATGGTCCGCAACTTGTCATCGCAGGTGCCGGTTCCGGCAAAACCCGCGTTCTCACGTATAAGATAGCCTATTTGCTTGAACAAGGCGTGCCTGCGCATAATGTCTTGGCGTTAACCTTCACCAATAAAGCGGCGCGCGAGATGAAAGAGCGCATTGGTGTACTCGTCGGACCTGAAAACGCTCGCTACTTGTGGATGGGTACTTTCCATTCTATTTGTGCACGTATCTTGCGCAACGAGGCGGAAAATCTTGGCTATTCACGCCATTTCTCCATTTACGATACGCCAGATATGAAATCGCTACTCAAGGCGATTTGCAAAGAGATGCAGCTCGACGATAAGATATATAAACCTGCAGCTGTACTGTCGAAGATTTCGGCAGCGAAGAATATGCTTATCACTCCCGAAGAGTATGCTATGCGTGCCGACTTTACTAAGCAGAACCGCATAGATAGAATGTACAATTTGCCCGAAGTGTATAAGACTTACCAACAGCGTCTGTTGTCGGCAAATGCAATGGATTTCGACGATCTGCTCATGAATATCTGTGTTCTCTTCCACCGTTATCCCGAAGTGCTCAGGTATTACCAGAACATTTTTCAGTATGTGTTGGTCGATGAGTATCAAGACACCAACTATGCGCAGTATCTCATTGTCAAACAACTCGCCGAACCGCAAAATAATGTATGTGTAGTGGGTGATGATGCGCAGTCTATCTATTCTTTCCGAGGTGCGGATATACGCAATATCCTTACTTTCCAACAAGGCTATCCCAACGCGAAACTGTTCAAGCTCGAACGTAACTATCGTTCCACTCAGACGATTGTTAATGCTGCGAACTCGCTTATTCACCATAACGAAAACCAGATTTTTAAGAATGTCTTCTCCGAGAAGGAAGTGGGTAATCGCTTGGGAGTGTATGCTTATATGTCGGACCGCGATGAGGCAAGCGGTATTGCATCACTCATCAAAGATGAGAAAGCGCGTGACAGCCACCTTACATACGACGATATAGCTGTTCTTTATCGCACTAACGCGCAATCGCGCGTGCTGGAGAATGAGCTACGTCGACTCAATATCCCATACCGCATCTATGGAGGTACCTCTTTCTACCAGCGCAAGGAAATCAAGGATGCCATTGGTTACTTCCGCTTGGCAGCTAATCCTAAGGACAATGAGGCATTGGTTCGCATAATCAATTATCCGGCGCGTGGAATAGGTGATACTACTCTGCGCAAGGTCTCTGCATATGCGGTGGCGCATAATATAAGCATGTTCGAAGTGGTTCAGAACCCGCTTGAAGCCGGTTTCTCTGCGTCTACGGCTAAACGGCTTCAGGACTTTGCATCCATGATGGCGCACTTCATAGAGTTGATGGAGACAAAGGATGCTTACGAGTTTGCTGAAACCGTGATGCGGCAATCGGGCATAATGACTGCTGCGGCTTTAGACCGTTCGCCTGAAGGTATTGATCGCAAGCAGAACCTCGACGAACTGCTGTCCGGTTTACACGAGTTCGTGCAACAACGTATTGACGAAGGTATAGCTTTCACACCTATACAAGATTTTTTGGCCGAAGTTAGTCTGCTAACTGACCAAGACGAGAATATACAGGATCATATGGCCCGTGTTACGTTGATGACAGTGCATGCAGCCAAAGGTCTTGAATTTGCTTCTGTGCATATCGTTGGTTTAGAGGAACAACTCTTCCCATCGCAGTTCTGCCAATCACCTGCTGAGATTGAGGAGGAACGTCGTCTTTTGTATGTGGCTATCACACGCGCTATGAAGAACTGCACACTCTCTTTTGCGCGTTCACGCTTCACCAACGGCTCGTTAGGCTTCACTTCTCAATCACGTTTCCTCAAAGATATCGATCGGCAGTTCTTGCAACTTATGGATAACAGAGCACCGAGTACTCAAAGATTCTCTACTACGCCTAATCTTTTCAGGACGCCGAGTATTTCTAAGACTCCGAGTATTTCTACGACTCCAAGTGTTACTATAACACCAAGTACTTTAAGTACTTCTACTCAATCCACCTCCCAAGTGCCGATTACCTCTGAATGGAAACCCAATGACCGCATCAGTCATCGTGTTTTCGGTAATGGAACCATCCTCCGCATTTATCGTGACGAGGGAACGGGCAATGACAAAATCGATATCTTATTCGATGAAAAAGGCCAGAAGACCTTGCTTCTGACCTATGCGAAGTTGGAAAGACTCTCTTAGTGGAAGAAAATGTATCCTAACACTATTGCCGCTAAGATTCCGCAGAAGTCGGCTATTAGTCCACATACAACGGCATAGCGTGTGTCTTTAATCTTTACACTTCCGAAATAAACGGCAAGAATATAGAACGTTGTGTCAGTTGAACCTTGCACGATGCTCACTAATCGGCCAACAAATGAGTCTGCGCCGTATTGCATCATTGCATCTACCATCAGTCCGCGGGCACCGCTACCACTCAGCGGACGCATTAAAGCTGTCGGTAAAGCAGGCACAAAATCCGTATTCAGTCCGCATAACGCAAAGAGCCAAGCCATTCCGCTTACTAATAGATTCATCGCGCCACTCGCGCGGAACATGCCAACTGCCACTAAGATAGCTATCAGGTAAGGAATAATGCCTACTGCCACTTTGAATCCGTCTTTTGCTCCTTCAATAAACGCGTCATACACATTTATCTTTCGCACCATTCCCGCTACTACAAACCACACGATTACCGCTAACAGCAGTACAGCTGCTAAGATAGCCGACCATTTGCTTACGGTCTCTTGCGGCAGACTTAGCGCGCCCCAGATAATCAAGCCTACAAAGGCTGTGATGCCGCCTAAAGTGCCTAAAACGACCTTGTCTAACAGGTTGATTTTCTGCGCGATAGCAACTGATATAAGTCCAGCCATGGCTGCAAAGTAAGTTGCGAGTAGAATAGGGAGGAATACATCTGCAGGATTGGCTGCGCCTAACTGCGCACGATAAGTCATTATTGAAACAGGAACAAGCGTTAATCCACTTGTTACGAGTACGAGGAACATAATCATCGAGTTGGAGGCTTTCGTTTTGTCGGGATTGGACTCCTGTAACTCTTTCATTGCTTGCAAGCCTAATGGTGTTGCGGCATTATCTATGCCCAACATTGTTGCGGAGATGTTCATGAGCATCGAACCGAAAGCGGGATGACCTTTCGGCAGTTCAGGGAATATGCGCGTAAAGAAAGGACTCACTACGCGGCTAAACTGATTGATTACTCCTCCTTGTTCTCCAATCTTCATAATACCCATCCAGAGAGCCAAAACGCCTGTCAAACCGAGGCTGATTTCAAAGCCGGACTTTGCTGATGTGAACGTTGAGTTCAATATCTCCGAGAAGATATCCGTTTGACCAAATGCAAAGAACTGAACGATGCCGACTATTACGGCAATCAGAATCAAACCAATCCAAATGTAATTCAGAATCATTATTATCCAATCAATTTTGGCTGCAAAGTTATAACATTTTTTGCAAGCGTGCAAATATATCTCGAAAAAAATACTTGCGTTATTGCAGGATCTCGGTTATGTTGTGTTAATCCTGTGTTAATCCTGTGTTAATTTTATGTTAATGTTGTGGAATTATCGGGAGTGG
>JAEDLW010000046.1:0-12331 GCA_016295035.1 Paludibacteraceae bacterium | reverse complement strand
TAGGAACGGATTGATTTCCAATAACTCTTCTTGTGTCGGAGTAGAGAGAGTCAGTTCTTCGGTATCCGGTTGCCAGAGATAGAATGTTTTGCCATCATACGCCGCATCATAATCCAAAGCAGAGAGCAAGAATTGTTCGCCGCGGACTGTGATGGTCCCGGTAATATTCAGGGGCTGAGACACGTTCTCGGAAATCGCGAGTGTGAAATCCGTTTGAAGCGTCTTTGTCTCCAGGCCGGTCAAAAAAGAAGCCAGCGTTGCGGTTAATATGATGAGCGTGTTCAGCATTCAGTTTTCAGTTTCCGGTATTCATTCATTGGCAATTAAGTGATTCAAGCAATCTCTCGAGTGATTCCATATCTTGGATAAGGACGTCGCGACCCTTAGGACCTTTATTCGGTCCAACGATACCGGTAGCTTCGAGTTGGTCAGAGAGTTTGCCGGCACGATTATAACCAATCTCAAAGACGCGCTGCAGACGTGAGGTGGAGCCTTCCTGCTTGGAAACGACATAGCGCGCCACGTCAGCAAACATCGGATCAAGACGTTTGGTATCTACGCTGCCGGGAGCCGCACTTTCTTCACCACCTTCGGGCACGTATTCAGGCAGTTGGTAGGGTTGGGTATAACCTTGTTGTTCGTGGATATGCTCGACGATAGCCTCCACTTCGGGTGTATCGACAAAAGCACACTGGATACGGGTCAGATTACCACCGCCGGCATAAAGCATATCACCCTTACCGATGAGTTGGTCGGCGCCTTTGGCATCGAGGACGGTACGGCTGTCCACAACCGACTGTGTGCGGAAGGCGATACGCGTTGGGATATTGGCTTTGATGGTACCGGTAACGATTTTAACGTCCGGACGTTGTGTGGCGAGAATCATATGCATACCAACCGCACGTGCTTTCTGCGCGATGCGCTGAATAGGACGCTCCACTTCCTTGCCGGCTTGCATGATGAAATCGCCGTACTCGTCGATGATGATGACGAGATAAGGCATATAGCGGTGGTGCAAGATTTTCTTGGTAACCACGTTCTCCACGGGTTTCTCGGGATTGAGCGCGCGAGAGTTAAATTTCTCGTTGTAGTCCTCGACATTACGGCAGTTGGCATCCGCCAGCAACGAATAACGGTCTTCCATCTCGATAACGAGCGAATTGAGCGTATTGATGACCTTCTGGCAGTCGGTGATGATAATGTCGCGTTCCTCCTGGTCCGGCATAGCTGCCATGTAGTGTTTAAGCAGCGGTTTATAGATGGAGAACTCCACCATCTTCGGGTCTACAAGCACGAACTTGAGCTCTGCCGGATGTTTCTTGTATAATAGGGAGGTGATGATGGCATTGAGTCCGACAGATTTTCCTTGACCCGTAGCGCCGGCTACGAGGAGGTGCGGTGTCTTAGCCAAATCGAAGCAGAAGACCTCGTTGGTGATGGTGCGCCCGATAGCTACAGGCAGGCGCATTTTCTGCTCTTCCTGGAAGCGCTTGGACGCAATCACCGAGTGCATCGAAACGACTTGTGGCTTCTCATTCGGCACTTCAATACCGACAGTACCTTTACCCGGCATTGGTGCAATAATACGGATACCTATTGCACTGAGTGACAGCATGATATCGTTCTCGAGGTTCTGTATCTTAGCGATGCGGATACCGGCTTTTGGCACTACTTCATAAAGCGTGACGGTCGGGCCGACAGTGGCTTTGATTTGCTCTATCTCGATGCCGTAATTGCGCAGGGTGGTGACAATACGATTGGCGTTCGCTTGCTGCTCCTCTTGATTGATAACAGGCGCCGTCTCGTTGTTATAGACCTTAAGCAAATCGAGAGTGGGGAACTTATAGAACTCAAGGTCCTTACGCGGGTTGTAGGGCTCAAGCTGTTTGGTTAGTTCCACCTCTTCGGTCTCCGTTATATCCAAGTCCGTATTGGTATCGCTGTCGTCGGTGTCGATGTCATCCTTTTCGTCTTCATCGGCAGACTGCGGCTCCTCTATTTGGACAGTTAACGGATCGTCGTCTGGAATATCAGCGGGGTCTTCCTCAATAGGAATTTCGATGATAGGTTCTACGGTGTTATTGATGTCGAGGGTGACGGTCACAGGCTCTTCTGCAGGGTTCTCCGGATCGGTTGCAGGCGTGTCCACAACCGGCTGTTTCTTGCGAAAGAGACCTACGCACCACTGCTTGAAGCGGATGGTCTTGTCGATGAATTTAGGGTCGGCAATGACACCGAAAATAACCAGCGCGAGGACAAGCACAATGATTGTGCCGATAGATTGAATAAAACTGTTGATGAGTTCACTCAACCACTCTCCATGTGCACCGCCCCAACGGAAGAAAGTCTCGACGCCTGTGATGAGTTGTGCAAAGCCCAAAGTGAAGCTGCCCCATATAAGCCAGAAGGCAGAAATAAAAAGCAGACGCCAGTTCTTTATGTGGGTGATATGCAGCAAATTAAGTGCGTATAATGTAGTAAGTACCAAGATGAAAATGGAAGGCACACCAAAGGAACCATCAATCATAAAAGCAGCAAGTCTTGCACCCGGCAGTCCCATGATATTGGTTATTTGTGCTCGTGCGCTAATTCGCTCCGCACGCGACATTCCCAAGAGGCTGAAGTCCACGTCTCCCGTGAAGAAATAGCTAATCCATGCTAAAAGCGTGAAGAGGGAGAAAGCAAGTAAAATTGCGGCACAGATAACCTGAGTTCTTCGGTCCGCAAAGAAAGCTTTCAGTTGCTGGCTGAAAGGGGTTTTATCTATCTTGATAGCGCGTCGTTCTTGCCGTTCTTCGCGCTCATGTGATGTTACAGAAGTCGGTTTTCTGGGCATAATACACAAATTTGGCGCAAAAATACTGCTTTTTTTTGATATATGCAAGAAAAATGAAAAAATGTAAGTAAAATTTGTGTATGTGAAATATTTGTTGTATTTTTGCAGGTTGATTTGTGTAACATGGCAGATTGTGAGCAAAAATCGGTGTCGAGTGCTTGTCGCGGTTGTGCGTTGAGTGATCATTGTAAGGTGGTGGAAGACGACCGCTATTCGCGTGCCCAACGCTGGAAGGCGATTGCGCTGGCCTACATACTGCCGTTTGTGCTGTTGGCGGTTGCGATTGTAATCACGGACATGCTGACGGACAATGAATACATTATCGGCGGAGTAGCGCTGGGGACGGTTGCGGTGTATTACCTTGTGCTTTTCGGCATAAAACCCAAGGTATAGCGTTTAGGGATAAGAGATAAAAGTTTAGCGATTATGAATATAGTTTTGATTTCATTACTTGTTCTGGGAGCAACGGGATTATTGGCAGCGGTGCTGCTGTTCGTTATTGCTCGTCAGTTTCGAGTAGAAGAGGACCCTCGCATTGACGAAGTGGCGGAAGCATTGCCGGGCGCCAACTGCGGCGGTTGCGGTTTTGCAGGCTGTAGGGCCTTGGCAGAGGCCTGCGTAAAAGCAGAGACCTTAGATGGCTTGTTGTGTCCGGTAGGCGGTGCTGCCACGATGGAGAAAGTGGCAACTATTTTGGGCAAAGAGGCTGTAGCTGCCGAGCCGATGGTGGCTGTTGTGCGTTGTAACGGTACGTGTGAGGTCCGTCCGCGTACGAGTGAGTTTGATGGTTCGCGCACTTGTAAAATCATGCACGCATGCTATGTGGGCGAGACGGCTTGTCCGTTTGGTTGTTTAGGCTGCGGCGACTGTGTGGCAGCGTGTCAGTTCGGTGCCATGAGCATGAATCCGGAAACCGGTCTGCCTGAAGTGGATGACGAGAAATGTACATCCTGCGGCAAATGTGTGAAGGCATGTCCGAGACACATTATCGAACTGCGCAAGAAAGGTCCTAAGTCGCGCCGTATCGTGGTTATGTGCGTGAACAAAGACAAAGGTGCTCCGGCACGTAAGGCATGTCTGAATGCATGTATCGGCTGCGGAAAGTGCCAGAAAGAATGTAACTTCGATGCCATTACGGTGGAGAATAACTTAGCGTATATCGATTGGCAGAAATGTCGTCTGTGCCGCAAGTGCGAGAGTGTTTGTCCGACCGGCGCTATTCATGCTATCAATTTCCCGCCGCGCAAAGTGGAAGAACCAGAAGAAAGTGGAAAGTTGAATGTTGAAAGTTGAAAGGTATGAGTACGTTTAGAATAGGCGGTGTTCATCCGCAGGATAATAAGGTATACAGTGCCAACAAGGCGATAATAGATTGCCCACTGCCGAAGCAGGCGATTATTCCGTTAGTGCAACATATAGGTGCTCCGGCTGTTCCAATCGTGGAGAAGGGCGACAAAGTGCGTGCCGGTCAACTGATTGCTAAGGCAGGCGGATTCGTGAGCGCTAATGTGCACTCACCGTTTAGTGGTACGATAACAAAGATTGATAGTTTTGTAGATGGTTGGGGCGCACGCGTTCCTGCAATCTTTATCGACGTAGAAGGTGACTTGTGGCTTGACGATATTGATACGACACCGGCCATCGTGCGTAGCGGAATTCTTGAGCCGAAAGAGATTATTGATCGTGTTACGGCAGCCGGTATAGTAGGATTGGGCGGTGCTTGTTTCCCGACTCATGTTAAGTTAATGCCTCCTCCCGGCAAGAAAGCGGAAGTGCTGATTGTGAACGGCGTGGAGTGCGAACCGTATCTGACGTGCGACCACCAGTTGATGCTGGAACATGGCGAAGAGATTATTGTAGGTATTCAATTGCTGATGCGTGCGTTGGATATCAAACAAGCCATCATCGGTATTGAGAAAAATAAATCCGACGCAATAGCATATATGCAGAAGCTTGCCAGTCGCGTGCTGGGTATATCTGTGCAACCGCTTAATCTGAAATATCCACAGGGCGGTGAGAAACAGTTGATAGATGCATGTATAGGAAGACAAGTGCCGAGTGGTGCACTGCCGATTGAGGTAGGTGCGGTAGTAGATAATGTGGCAACGATATATGCTGTTTATGAGGCAGTGCTTAAACGTAAGCCGCTGATAGAGCGTGTGATTACGGTGACTGGTAAGCATGTGGCCAAACCGGGTAACTACCGCGTGCGTTTTGGTACGCCGCTGAGCGATGTGGTTGCTTTAGCTGGTGGTGTTCCGGAAGATACCGGCAAGATTATTGGCGGTGGACCAATGATGGGTCGTGCTATGAACAGTATCGACATGCCGGCCAATAAACGCGTAAGCGGTCTGCTGTTTATGCCGAAAGAAGAGTCTCGCCGTACCGCACCGGATAATTGTATCCGTTGTGCTAAGTGCGTAGATGCTTGTCCGATGGGCTTGGAGCCGTATCTATTGGCTCGTCAGGCAGAGTTGGAGATGTGGGACGGTATGGAAGCTCACAATATCATGGATTGTATTGAGTGCGGCTGCTGTACGTTCACTTGCCCGAGTCACCGACCACTGTTGGATTACGTGCGCTTAGGTAAAGCCACAGTAGGCGGAATTTTGCGTGCAAGAAACGCAAAATAGTTTAACGTTGAAAGATGAAAGTTGAAAGAATATGGATAAATTGATTGTATCTCCTGCGCCTCATGCCCATAGCGGTGATAGTGTGCGCAGAAACATGTTGCTTGTAATAGCGGCGCTGATGCCCGCTTATGCGGTGTCGATAGCAGCTTTCGGATGGGGCACATTGATTACGACCGCCAT
This sequence comes from Paludibacteraceae bacterium, assembly GCA_016295035.1. Classification (GTDB taxonomy): domain Bacteria; phylum Bacteroidota; class Bacteroidia; order Bacteroidales; family Paludibacteraceae; genus Colicola. The sequence continues at coordinate 6,682 of JAEDLW010000046.1, read as the reverse complement.
TAGTGTGGCAGCTTGTGTTGCCTGCGAGTGGGTGTTAGCCAAGTTCGTGCTGAAGCAGCAATCGACTATAGGCGATTTATCAGCTGTATTGACGGGTTTGCTGTTAGCGTTTAATTTACCAAGTAATCTGCCTTGGTGGATAGTGCTGATTGGCGCTATTGTAGCCATCGGTGTTGGTAAGATGTCGTTTGGCGGATTAGGACAGAATATCTTCAACCCGGCATTGGTAGGACGTGTGTTCCTGCTTATTTCTTTCCCTGCGCAGATGACAACTTGGCCATTACCACAAGGCTTTGACGGAAGTTATATCGATGCTGCGACCGGTGCGACTCCTTTAGCTGCGATGAAAGAAGTGATGAAAGGTAACGCTTCGGCAGTAAGCAAACTGCCTGATTTATGGGACGCATTTGTGGGGTTAGTCGGTGGTTCGTTCGGTGAAGTCTGTGCTGCAGCATTGATTTTCGGCGGATTATTGCTTATTTGCACCAGAGTTATCACTTGGCATATTCCCGTAAGTATTTTGGCGACGGTGGCTCTGTTTGCTGCTGTGACCGGATGGTGCGGTGTTTTGCCGGCAGGTTTCGGTACAGGCGAATATGTGCTGATGACCTTGTGCACAGGCGGTATGCTGTTGGGCGCATTCTTTATGGCAACAGACTATGTTACATCACCTATGTCGCCGTGGGGCAAGATTGTGTTCGGTATCGGTATCGGTCTGATAGTGATGGTTATTCGTACGTGGGGAGCATATCCGGAAGGAATGTCCTTTGCGATATTGATTATGAACGCATGTGTTCCATTATTGAACAAGATTCGTCCAAAACGCTTCGGTGAGAAGAAAAAGTAAGTTGTACAATCTCAAAAACTGAATAATCTTATGGCAAAATTAGTAAGTAGTTTCAAGAATATGGCATTGTCGCTGACGGTTATTACGTTGGTGGCAGCAGCGGCACTGGCCGGCATCTATATGTTGACTCAAGCTCGCATTGAGCAACAGAAGCGCGATGCTGAAACGGCTGCGCAACAGGCTGTGTTGAATGGTGACGCTAATGGAAAGGCAATCAAAGTATCCGTTGATGGTTTCGGCGGTAAGATGATTGTAATGGTTGGTTTTGCTCAGGACGGAACGATACTCGGTTACAAGATATTGGAGCATCAAGAAACTCCGGGTTTGGGCGATAAAGCTGCCTGGTGGTTCAAGCAGGAAGATAAACCGAATCAGAATATCATCGGTCGCAAGGCAAATGGTCAGTTCCGTGTGTCGAAAGATGGTGGTGATATCGATGCGATAACGGCTGCGACTATTTCCTCGCGCGCGTTCCTTAAATCAATTAATGACGCGTACGTAGATTTCATGGCTCAGCAAGGCGAAGAAGTAGAAGGTTGGGCAGGTGCATCGATAGTAGAGTCAGGCGTTGCTGAACCGGATAGTACAGAAGTAGCAGAAACGGAGGCCGAAAATGAATAAGGAAACGAAAGTATTGCTGAACGGTATTCTCAAAGAGAATCCGACGTTTGGTCTGGTGCTGGGTATGTGTCCGACACTGGCAACGACGACAAGTGCGATTAACGGTATGTCGATGGGCTTAGCGACACTGTTTGTGCTGGTATGTTCGAATGTGGTTATTTCGCTGCTGAAGAACTTAATTCCGGACAAAGTGCGTATTCCGTCTTTTATCGTGGTGATTGCTACGTTTGTGACGATGGTTCAATTGCTGATGCAAGCGTATTTGCCGACTATCTACGAGACATTGGGCTTGTTCATTCCGCTGATTGTAGTGAATTGCATTGTTCTTGGCCGTGCTGAAGCGTTTGCGGCAAAGAATAGTGTAGGATTGAGCGCATTGGATGGAATAGGAATGGGCTTAGGTTTTACGTTGGCGCTAACGATTCTTGGTGCTATTCGTGAGTTCCTTGGTACAGGCGCTGTATTCGGTCTGCATATCTACCCTGAGAACTACGGTGCACTGCTGTTTGTCCTCGCTCCGGGCGCATTTATTTGCTTGGGTTATGTAATGGCAATAATGAATAAAATTCAGAATAAATAAGCTATGTTGTACTTCCTTATATTTATTAGCGCGATATTCGTCAATAATATCGTATTGAGCCAGTTCTTAGGTATATGTCCGTTTTTGGGCGTAAGTAAGAAGATTGACACGGCGCTTGGAATGGGCGCTGCCGTTACGTTTGTGCTTGTGTTGGCTACCGTTGTGACGTATTTGTTGCAGAAGTTGTTGATAGTATGGCATATCGAGTTTTTGCAGACGATACTGTTCATTCTGGTTATCGCTGCATTAGTACAGATGATAGAGATTATACTCAAGAAGATTTCTCCGTCGCTATATGAGGCATTAGGTGTGTTCTTGCCGTTAATCACGACTAACTGCTGCATACTTGGTGTGGCAATTTTGGTGGCTAACGGAACGAATAAGCTTCCTGTCGGGTTGGATCATAACTTGCTGACAGGCACATTGTTTGCCTTTGCAACAGCAATTGGTTTTGCGTTGGCATTGGTTATTTTCGCCGGTATTCGTGAGCAACTGAGTATGTATAAGTTGCCTAAAGCGATGGAAGGCACGCCAATTGCTCTGCTGACAGCGGGATTGTTGGCAATGGCATTTATGGGCTTTAGTGGCGTAGTATAATTCACGCATTCACACTTTCACACATTCACACTTTCTAATATCATGTTAATTACACTTGCCTCATCACTTCATCGCGAAAAGCTTGAACTGCCGTTTGAGCCGGATGCAAAGTGGGTTGAAGAAAACCAAGTCGTTGCTGTGCTGAGTGGCGGCAGCGAAGCACTATTCCTCGAAAGAGTGAACAAGGGAGAGATTTCTCTGGATAAGCCTATTTATCTGATTGCCGGAGAGCAAAGTAATTCTCTTGCGGCCTGCTGCGAAATATTAAGTTGGATCAATCAACACAATGGTCATGGAGAGATTAGGACTCATCGGTAAGCCGTCAGATTGGCTTATTTCTTCGACATTTGATGTGAAGATTATTCGCGAGAAATTAGGTTGCGAATTGGTGGAAATTCCGATTGAGGAAATGCAATCAATCGGAGAAGTTGAAGAAGGCGAGAAAGGTGCACTTCGCATCTATGAGCGTCTTAAAGAATTAGTTGCGAAGTATAATCTTCAGGGGCTGACCCTTCGTTGTTTTGATTTACTATCTACGTGCAAGAATACCGGTTGTTTGGCGCTTGCAAAGCTTAATGCAGAAGGTATTCCGGCAGCTTGTGAGGGCGATGTTCCGACCTTATTGACGATGGTTTTGGCTAATCGAATAACAGGTTGTTCAGGCTTCCAATGCAATCCTGCGCGTGTTAATTCGGAAACCGGAGAAATGCTATGGGCGCATTGTACTATTCCGTTGAATATGGTTGACAAATACGAATATGATTCGCATTTTGAGTCAGGAATAGGTATTTCAATTCATGCGGATTTACCACTTGGTGATTATACTTTGGTCAAAGTGAGTGGCGATTTACAACGTGTCTTCGCGGAAGATGTACAACTTGTTCGTAATCAGTATCAGCCTAATCTATGCCGTACGCAAGTGTGGCTTAAGACTAAACATGTGATTCCGTATCTGTTGTCGAAGCCGATAGCGAATCACCATGTGCTTGTTCCGGGCCATCACGCAGAAGCATTCCTCAAAGCAGTTCAAGGGTAGCGTATCCCTTGCGTATCCATAGCGCAAGAGTGGCGCAAGGTAAGCGCAACCTCTGCTGAGAAATAAAAGAAGCCGGCGAAATCGTCGGCTTCTTTGTGGTACCTCTTGGAGTTGAACCAAGGACACATGGATTTTCAGTCCATTGCTCTACCACCTGAGCTAAGGTACCTTGTGCTTTTTCTCATCTATATGTCCAACCTCGCAAGGTTATTCGACCGAAAAAGCGTGCAAAAGTACTGCTTTTTTTTGAATTACCAAAATATTTTTGCATTTTTTTGAAAAAAAGTGTATCTTTGCAGCCAAAATTGAGCAAAAATATGGAGTTAAAGGTTATTGCGCATGCCAAAAACGGTTTTATAGACAAGTTTGGTATCCCTCGTCAATCGCGTGAAAGTTCGTCTATTGAGACGCGGATAATTTTTGAGCCTACGTATGCAGTACGTGAAGCGTTACGCGGAATAGAAGAATTCTCGCATTTGTGGTTGTTGTGGGGCTTTAGTGAAGTGGACAAAGAGCGTGATGGAGTGGATTCTTGGTCGCCGACTGTTCGCCCTCCGCGACTTGGCGGAAACAAAAGGGTAGGGGTGTTTGCCACGCGTAGTCCGTATCGGCCTAATCCTGTAGGATTAACATCTGTTAAACTGCTGCGTGTGGAGGACAAAAACGGTGCATTGGAATTGGTGGTAAGCGGCGCTGATTTGTTGAATGGAACGCCGATTTATGACATTAAACCATATTTGAGTTATAGCGATAGTCATCCGGATGCTAAAAATGGTTTTGCGGAGGAGGTGAAAGATCATCGTTTGGAAGTTGATTGGGGCGAGTTTGCAGAAGTTCAGCGTCTCGGTAGCGTCTCGCATGCCTCTCGCATGTCAAAGGAAATTTTTAGGGACTTAACAGAGATCCTTTCGCAGGATCCGCGACCGGCTTATCAAGATGATCCGAATCGGGAGTATAAACTCGATTATGGTGGATATAATGTTACTTTTTTTGTTAGAAATACTACAATTTCTATAAAAAATATTACTTTTAGTAATAAAAAGTGATTTTTTTTTGCACGAATAATTTTTTATTCGTATCTTTGCATGTTGAATTGCGAAAAACATTAATTAACTTTAAATTTATATATTATGAGAAAGGTTCTTCTTCTCCTATTTCTGACGTTAGGTTTATCTTTGACCACCTTTGCCCAATCCTATGGTATTTTGGTTAATGGAAACAAGTACTTTGCGGCGACTTATACCGGCAAAGATGGTGATTTTGACCAGTATTTGGCTAAAGTTACGTTCGCTTCAGGTGACAAGTTCGCCTTATGCAACAAAATCACTGGCGATACGTGGGCGGTTACTTTGGACACTTATTCGGTGGCTGGCTTTACAAAAGTAAGCGATAATGAATATTCTACAACCAATACAGGTTGCTTCGACTGCTACATTAAGTTGAAATTTGGAGCAGATAAGCTTTACATTGGCAAAGGTACCGATTGTGGCTCTGGCGAGGATTATACCCCCGGCGGTGGCGGCGGTGATCCCGTAACTCCCTGTCAGGATGGCCCTTATGGTATCCAAATCAATGGTACAACAGTAATCAATGCACCTTCATTTGGTGAGCCGGATGATCAAGGACGTGCTCAGTACAAGGCTTCATGTGTTGATCTTGCTGTGGGGGATGAGGTTAAATTGATTAACCAAAGTTGTGATGCCACGTGGATGGCAGATTTGGATCCGTATGGTTCGTATGCGAATTTCACCGGTGGTAAAAGCGAGGGCAAACTTACTTGCTCGGTAGCAGGAAAATATGATTTCTATATCAAACTGAGTGGTGAAGTCGACGATTTGGTATATGTCGGTCCTGGTGAAGGTTGCCCGAATCCTTTTGATCCGACAAAGAAATATTACATTGCCGGTAATGGTACTGAAGGTAGTGCATGGTGCTGCGGAATAGCTTGGGAGCCTAACGGTTGCGAATTGGTAGATAATAAAGTGTCCTATACGAATCTGCCGATGGGTAACTATCAGTTCAAGATAACTGACGGAACCTGGACGTCTCCATACGGCTATGCAGAACTTAATGCAGAATGCAGCACATCCAATATTCTTGAGGATGGCGATGGCAACATTACGTTTGTGGTTTACAAGCAGGCCAATGTAGAGATTACGTTTGACGGTACTATCTGCGTGAAGGTAACAGGTGACGATGCTCCGGATGTTCCGGTTCGTCCTGACTATGCTAAGTCCGTTCCGGAGAAGTGCCCGGATGTAATGCTGCAAGCGTTCTACTATGATTCGTACAAGAGCGATGATGATGAGAATCCGGCTCCGGGTAATGTAGACATCAACGGAAAGAAGTTAGGTAATACCAAATGGTCCACTCTGTTGGAGAAGAGTAATGATATCGGCATGTACTTTGATATGGTTTGGTTACCACCTTCGGGCAAGTCGGAAGGTGGTACGGGTTATCACCAGACGCAGTACAGCAACCAAAACTCAGCTTGGGGCTCAAAGATTGAGTTGGTTGAGTTTATTGACCGTATGCATGCTGCAAATACAAAGGTTGTGGCAGATATTGTGATTAACCACGCAGGCAGTATGTCTTCTTGGTGCGATTTCTATCCGCAATACTTTAGCCCGTATGGTACGTTCAATCCCGATGCTTCTTGGATTTGCAAGACGGACGAGGTGAATGATGCAGGTCGTTGCGATGACCCGGATTGTTTGGGCAAGGCTACAGGTGTTGACGACGGTGGCTATAACGGTCAGGACAACTACGGCTCTGCACGTGACTGGGCACACTCGAAGACCGAGGTGCAGAATATGATGAAGGATTACTTGAAGTGGATGAAGAATGTGATTGGTTATGATGGCTGGCGTTATGACTATGCACAGGGCTTCAAAGGTAAATACATCAATATGTATAACTCCGCGTCCAAGAACTACTTCTCAGTTTGCGAGTTCTGGAATGGCGACATGAATAATATTAAAGCTTATCTGAACGATTGCGG
>JAEDLW010000082.1:0-2733 GCA_016295035.1 Paludibacteraceae bacterium | reverse complement strand
ATTAGCTATCTGCCCTCTTATGGCAGTTCTTTGCAGTAATTTTGCAGCGTCTTTCGAAAGAAGGGCGCTGTAACTTTCTATATTTGTATTATTATGTCTAAACGTAACCATCCGAACAATTGCATATTGTAGGGTTGGTAAAAAAGCTGTACCTTTGCAGCCGATTTACAAACCCTATTAATTAGTGAATATGACAAAGGAAGAGTTTTTAGAGTTGTTACATGGTCTGAAGACCAGTGGCAGCACAGTTAAGGAGTATTGCAAGCAGAAAGGTATACCGATGTCCACCTACTGCTATTGGAAACGCAAGCTTAAAGACACAGAACCCCTTTGTGGTTTGGTACCGGTACAAGTTTGTAGTGATTGCAAAACTTCAACCTCGCAACAATCAAAATCAATCGTACGTGGTGCAATGATAATCCACTTTCCCAATGGTGTCAAAGTAGAGTTTATGCAAAGTGAAGATTCTGTAGGTATCGGAATGTTGAACCACATGTGCCAGCATTATGTTTTGCCTGAATGATACGATGCGTTATTACCTATGCCCAGGCGCAACCAATATGCGCAAGGGGATTAATGGTCTTTGCGGCGTGGTTCACGAGCAGATGGGTCAAGATGTGCGCAACGGAGATGTGTTTATCTTTATCAATGGTGCTCGCAAATTGATGAAACTGCTTCATGCAGAAGATGGTGGAATGGTGATGTATGTAAAGCGTTTGGAGGGTGGTCGGTTCCGTCTGCCGTCCTACGATCCTCAATCCAAGACCTACTCGATGGAATGGCGCGATTTGGTCGTAATGGTCGAAGGGTTAGCAGAAGACCCTTCGGCAAGGCTTCGCAGACTGCGTGCTGAGAGGCATGAATATCATGTATAAAAAATGCATTTTTCGGTGCATTTTTTGACCTAAAAATTTGCGTATGTCAGATTTTTTTTGTACCTTTGCAGTCAGAAATTACAAAGAAAAATGACTGCTCAAGAACAACAGATGGTTGATATGTTACTTAAGACGAATGCGTCTCAGGTAGAGCTGTTGTCTAAGCAATCAAAACAGATAGAGTCGCTGGAGCAACGCATCAAAGAGTTAACCGCTCAGATTGCGTGGTTCCAGCGACAGATGTTTGGTCGTAAGAGCGAGAAGTTAGCAGCCGTAGATCCTAATCAACTGAGTCTGTTTGATGAGCCGGAGATACCGGTAGCGGTACAGCAAGCCCAAGAGGAGGCCACGCAACAAATAGAGAAAGAATCAGCTTCTACAGAAAAGAAGCGTGCTCGTGAGAATCGCAAGCTGATGAAAAACCTTCCTGTATTAGAACGAGTAGTGCTCAAACCGGAAGGAATCGACTTGTCGCAATATAGAAAGATAGGCGAAGAAGTAACTCGTGTAGTAGAGCATCAGCCCGGCAAACTCTATATCCGTGAGATTGTCCGCGAGAAGTATGCTCCAATAGTCCCCAATGACGAGAAGACAGATATCCGTATCGCCCCCATGCCGTTGCTTCCTATAAATAAAGGAATCGCTGGTCCGACTCTGCTTGCTGAGGTGTTACTGCAAAAGTATGAGTACCATCAGCCGATGTATCGTCAGGTGCAGCAGTATCGTCATTTGGGCATGACTCTGACCGAGAGCACTATCAATGGGTGGTTTAAGCCAGTAGTAGCACTGCTGGAACCATTGTACGAGTTACTAGTCAAGGAGGTATTTAAAACCGATTACATTCAATGTGATGAGACTACGACTCCGGTAGTGGACAAGCTGAAGCACCAAGCATCCAAAGAATATCTATGGATGATACGATCCGTAAAAGATCGATTACGACTCTTTCACTATGAAAAAGGCTCTCGAGCGGGAATAGTCATAGAAAACTTGGCTAAACAACATCATTACAAAGGATTCCTCCAATGTGACGGCTTCGCAGGCTATGAAACGGCCTTTCGAAGCAACTCCGATGTGCAGTTAGTAAATTGCATGGCGCACATCCGTCGTCATTTTGAATCTGCTCTTGAGGAGAATAAGGCCGCAGCGGAATATGCCATCGGTGAGATTCAAAAATTATACCGCATTGAGAAAATATGTGATGAACAGCAACTGACGGATGAGAAGCGTAAGCAGAAACGCGAGGAACTGGCTCGGCCGATTATGGTTGCCCTAAAATCTTGGATGGAAACTGAGGGAATTAAATATAGTCCCAGCAGCTTGATTGGAAAAGCGATTACCTATGCGTACACCAGATGGGATAACATGATGCATTATTTAGATGAGGGATGGATCCGTATCGATAATAATCTGGCAGAGAATGCTATCCGTCCGATTACGCTTGGACGTAAGAACTATCTCTTTTGCGGCAACCATGACGCAGCAAGAAATATGTCAATCATCTGCTCATTGCTCGGCACCTGTAAAGAGCAGCATGTCAATCCTCGTTTATGGCTGAATGATGTCCTTGCCAAGATGCCGTATATGAATAAGGCCGCTGATAAGGAAAAACAGCAACTGCTTCCACAACATTGGATAAAGTCGCACCCTGAAGCAGCCATTACAGAGGTACAATAATCTGCAAATACTACACCACAACGAAAAAGGCTTGTAACTCCAAACGAGTTACAAGCCTTTCTGCATATGTACTACAACTTAACTGCATATCACCGGATGGTTACCATCCATCACCCTTAGTGGCACAAAAAGACCGCTACCCAAGCGGATAGCGGTCTGATTATGTATCAGCCCCGAGGGG
>JAEDLW010000045.1:0-12417 GCA_016295035.1 Paludibacteraceae bacterium | reverse complement strand
ATTATGTCCTCCTGTTTAACGTCAGGGAGTGACGGAGATTATTTTGTGTTGAGCAAATTCTGAACAAACTTTTATGAAATGCTGATGAAACTGTGCATTCGTTCCATGATGCGATTTGGAATAGATTCCATTAGCGACAAATAACGCATGAATAGCATGGAATACACCATAATAGAATCGGTTAGCTGCTGCTGAGATAGAATTTAACTCCAGAAGTTGCTCACCGTCAACAAGGCAAGCATGGCATTTATCTAAATGCAACTGTATCAAAATTTGTTTTTCTTCGTTTGTCAGACTCATATCAGAACGATTTTGTCGCTTTCAACGTTATGATAAAATGGAGTAAAGTGGCGTTCTTCCCATTCCTTATGGGTGTAAAGCATAGGGTTAATTTCTATACCCTCATTCCATCCCATTTCAATAAATGGATACGCATAGTGCTCAAAATCCTGTAACTGTTGGTGATCTTTTTCTACTAATAACAGTAAATCCCAATCTGAATTGGGACGATTATCGCCACGCGCACGAGAACCATATAACAATAAGCGGCTACCCTTGGGAAGTACTTGTTTTCCAAGGTTCTTGATTTGCTCTACTATGTTCAAATTCTTTGTCATTACGATTTTGCGCTGCAAAATTACAACAAAAATTGCACATATGCAAAGAAAATGACGTTTTTTTTGAAAATATTTGCAAGAGTACAAAAAAAGCAGTACTTTTGTCGCCTAATTTGGAAAGTATGAAAGGTAAAAATTGTTTAGTGCTGCTGATGGTGTTGCTGTTAGGCAGTATGTTAATAGGCTGCGGGAAGAGTGCAGCGCTTTATGATCGTGCGGGAACGGTAGTGCGCGATACACTGAATGGAGTACCTTCCTGCGTGTATGTGCCGTGCGCGTATGAAACTCGGACGAGCGAGACTTTTCCAGTGTTGTACCTGCAACATGGCATGTACGGCAACGAGAACGATTGGGTCGCGAAGGGACGATTGGTAGCTATTATGGACAGCTTGCTGCAGTTGGGCGAAGTGGCTGAGATGGTGGTAGTGATGCCGGATAACTGTCCGAGTCGACCAACAGCGGAAGAGGAGAGAGCCAATGCAACGACGGGTGAATGGGAGAAGAACTTCAGTGCGTTCATGGCAGCGGCGGAAAGTCGCTACCGCATCAGCACGAAGCCGAGTGAGCGCGCTATAGCCGGCCTGTCGATGGGCGGATATCATACGATGATGGTGTCGTCGGTATTAGACGGCCAGTTTGCGTACGTAGGGATGTTCTCTCCTGCGGTGTTTGTGCATCGTGCACCATCCGAACCGGCGAAGCTGTGGTTGGGCATAGGTAAGGACGATTTCCTTTATACAAAGGTACAATCATACCGCGGTTGGCTTGAAGAGAATCATCGCGAATATACGTATTACGAGAGTGCCGGCGGTCACACGTGGGACAATTGGCAAGATTATATTGTCAGATTCCTGAAAGAACTGACATTTTAGGTTTTAGCGTTTAGAGTGGAGAAAGATATCGTTATATTAGCAATTGAGTCGAGTTGTGACGATACGTCGGCAGCAGTAATCCGTAATGGCATACTGCTCAGTAACGTGACAGCATCGCAGAAAGTGCACGAAGAGTTCGGCGGTGTAGTGCCGGAGTTAGCAAGTCGTGCGCATCAACTGAATATTGTTCCCGTAGTGGATACGGCGTTACGTCGTGCCGGTGTGTGCAAAACGGACTTGTCGGCAATAGCATTCACTCGCGGACCTGGTTTACTTGGTTCACTCTTAGTCGGTACGTCCTTTGCCAAAGGAATGGCATTGTCATTGGGTATTCCATTGATAGATGTCAATCACCTTCAAGGCCATATCATGGCGCATTTTGTGCAGCCGGAAGGAGAGCCGCTAAAGCATCCGACGTTCCCATTCCTTTGCTTACTCGTGAGCGGAGGTAACTCGCAGATAGTCAAGGTAGAAGGGTATAACCGCATGTCCATTATCGGTCAGACTATCGACGATGCAGCGGGCGAAGCGTTTGACAAGTGCGCTAAGGTAATCGGTTTGCCCTATCCGGGTGGTCCGTGGATTGATAAATTAGCCAAACTGGGCAATAAGGATGCCTATCACTTTGCCGAACCAAATCTGCCGGCGTATGACTACTCGTTCTCAGGACTGAAAACCTCGTTCCTATACACAATCCGCGACCTGATGAAAGCGCACGGTGTAGATAGTGTGGAAGCGTTGTCGGAACGTATCCCGAACTTCAAAGAAGACCTATGCGCTTCGCTTCAATATACGATAATCGACGTGCTGATGAAAAAGCTAAAGAAAGCGGCTAAAGAGTTGAATATCAATCAAGTAGCTGTGGCAGGTGGTGTGAGTGCAAATAGCGGTCTGCGCAATGCGTTTATCGACTACGGCAAACGCTATAAATGGGATGTGTTCATTCCGCCTTTCTCGTTCACTACGGACAATGCGGCGATGATTTGTCAGGCTGCTTATTACAAATACTTAGACAACGATTTTTGCGCAATAGATGAAGTGCCTTTCGCCAAAACTCAAATCTAAACTTTCTGCTTTCTGGCAGAATCTTGACCCGTACAAGGATGTTATCATCTTTGTAGTGGCACTTTTTGTGAGTAATGGGATATGGAAACTATGCATTCACGGTGATGAAGATAATATTGCTGTTACCTTTCTCGGATTGAATGCGACACCTTTCTTTCAGTGGTTTTCGGAAATAACTGCTGAGGCTGTTTACTGGATAGTATCGCTTTTCCGTGACACTATCTATCAGGCAGATGCCATTACCTTAAGATTCGTGACCGGAGGAGGATCAAAAATCGTGTGGAGTTGTACGCCTATTAAACAATCGTTCATTTGGTTATGTATCTTGCTCGTTACAATAGGCGATTGGAAATCAAAGGCTTGGTTTATTCCATTTGGATGGGTTGCCATTTTCCTCTTTAACATCCTGCGTATCAGCGCAATAACATTCTTTATGGAATCTCATCCGGATTGGTTTGAGATACTTCACTCGTATATTTTTAAGTACCTCTTTTATGGTTTTATGTTTCTGCTTTGGGTTTGGTATGTTGAGAAGCTGAGAAAAGTACCTCAAAATACGTTGAGTGAGGCTGAATAAAGTTGCAAATCTATCTCAGTTGTTTTACCTATAGGATTGCCGTCTATCTCAACCGGTAATGGCCTGTCAAACAGCCACTTTCCGGTGCTTACTTGTTTGCGTTTGGTCCACTTGGATACTACATCTTTTTTGGCGCGTATCAGACGTGTCAACTCCAATGGTAAGCGCAATCTCGGACAGCGCAACTCAAATACATCAATCAGCCTGTCGTCTAATTTTGCTCCCGGACAAGGATATAGGTCTCCACTAATGCGCTTATTATTGCAAAAAGATACCATTATTGGCTCTTCGCTTTGCCAGCATCGAAAAGCAGTGGCGATGTAAGCTAACTCATTCAATCCTAATCGATTAAATCGCTTCTTTGTGTTGCGATTCTCTATTGCTTGGGCGATGCTTGCTGCAAAACCTACACTCGCTTCGTTGATAAATCGCCATGTGTGCCCATTGCATGTTAACTCCGGCAAATCAGTCTTCATAAAAGGCGCATCATTCAAGTAACGTTGTACCTTATTGACGGCTTTCTCTTGCCCGCTAATCTGAGAATACAAACTATTGCTCGTTCCTCCTGCTAAGAGTACAAAACGATGCTCCTCCGGCTTAGATATACCATTCAGTAGGGTGTTGAATGTTCCATCACCTCCGATTACAATCACATCCGTACAAGCTTTATCCAACTTGTCTCGCTCCAATAAGGCATATTTCACACCGCGGGCATCCAGCAATGCCTTCACATCCTTCCATACTGTTTTTGCACGTCCACTGCCCGCGCTTGGATTATAATATATGGATATATTAGAAGTCAATATGATAGGATTACAAATATTGTCCCGTAATAGATTCTTTACAATTGCGAACGTCTTCTATGCTGCCGGCCACTACAAGTTTACCGCCCTCTCGTCCTCCTTCAGGACCCAAATCTATCAGCCAATCACACGCACGAATAACATCTAAATTATGTTCGATGATTATCACTGTATTTCCTCTGTCTACCAATTTCCGCAGCACACCCAATAAAATGTGCACGTCTTCGAAATGCAACCCCGTCGTGGGTTCGTCTAATATATATACTGTCTTGCCCGTGGACGGACGGCCTAACTCGGCTGCCAGTTTAATACGCTGACTCTCTCCTCCGGATAAGGTTGTGCTCGATTGCCCTAATTTGATGTAACCCAGACCTACTTCCTGTATTGTCTTGATTTTTTTGAGTATATAAGGTTGTGACTCGAAGAACTCAACGGCCTGATTAACAGTCATATCGAGCACATCACTAATCGTTTTGCCTTTGAACTTGACCTCCAGCGTTTCCTTATTATATCTCTTGCCTCCGCATACTTCACAGGGCACATAGACATCCGGCAAAAAGTGCATCTGAATCGTTCGGTAACCGTTACCAAGGCAGTTCTCGCAGCGTCCTCCTTTCATGTTGAATGAGAACCGACCGGCTTTCCATGCACGGATTCGAGCTTCGGGTAATTGAGCGAATAGTTCGCGTATATCGTTGAATACGTTGGTATATGTTGCAGGATTGGAGCGCGGCGTGCGGCCTATCGGACTTTGATCTACGGCTATCACTTTATCTATCAAATCGATACCCTCTATGCTATCATAAGCTAACGGCTTGGTCAGACTTCGGTATAAGTGTTGAGATAGAATAGGGTATAGTGTTTGGTTGACCAGTGTGGATTTACCACTTCCGCTCACACCGGTTATGCCTATCATCTTTCCTAATGGAAAAGCAACATCTATATGTTTGAGATTATTGCCGTGACATCCTTTCACGCAAATCCAATCTTTTGGAGTGTCGGTGTTGCAAGGTAACGTAATCTTGCGTTCTCCACGCAGCCACTGTGCGGTAATCGTGTCGCTCCGGAGTAATTCTTCCGGCGTTCCCTCAAACATAATCTTTCCTCCGAGGCGTCCAGCTTTTGGGCCAATATCTACAATATAATCCGCCTCCCTCATGATTTGTTCATCATGCTCTACAACAATCACGGAATTACCCATGTCGCGCAGTTCCTTCAGCGAATCGATTAAACGTCTGTTGTCCCGCTGATGCAAACCGATACTTGGTTCATCTAATATGTACAGCACGTTCACTAAACGCGAACCTATTTGCGTAGCTAAACGAATCCGCTGACTCTCACCGCCCGACAAACTCTCTGAACTTCGCCCTAAACTTAAATAAGTCAGTCCTACACTCTGCATAAAGCGCAATCGGGCACATATTTCTTTAAGAATAGGCTCTGAAACAGCCCGTTGTTTGGTATTTAACTCCAACGGTCCTTCCAAAAATGCCAATAGCTCTTCTATATCCATTTCACTGAGCTCGGCAATCGTTTTGCCTGCAAACTTATAACTCAGTGCTTCTTTATTCAATCGCTTACCTCCACACTCGGGACAAACACTCCACACCTCATCACTATCTGTCTCATCCTCTACCGGATAATCCACCAGTTTCTCAAACCAATTCTCCTCATCTCGAATGATTGCATCCACCTCGTCCTTTTCGCTTTTCACTTTTAACCTTTCACCTCTCACTTTTCCCAATCCCTTGCATCGAGGACACCAACCGCTCGGCGAATTAAACGAAAAAGAGTGTGGGGCGGGTTCTACATAACTAAGACCCGTCACCGGACACATTAGATTTCGGCTGAAATAGCGCACTTCATTCTTTTCCTCGTTGATGGTAGTAATCATGATTACGCCATTTCCTTGTGTCATGGCTTTATCCACGCTTTGTCGTAACCTTATTACATCGTTCGGGGAAACATTGTCTGCATCATTTACTTTTAGTTTATCTACGACTAACTCAATGCTGTGGTTGACATATCTGTCCACCTTCATACCAAACACTAAGTCGCGAATTTCTCCATCTACTCGCACTTGCAGAAAGCCCTTCTTACGTACAGTATCGAATAACTCCTTATAGTGGCCTTTCCGATTAGTAATCAATGGTGCCAGCAGCAATATTTTCTTTCCCGCAAACTCTTTGGATAGCAACTCCACAATCTGCTCATCAGAATAATGCACCATCTTTTCTCCGCTCAGGTACGAATATGCTTCGCCTGCTCTTGCATAAAGCAGACGCAGATAGTCGTAAATCTCTGTAATGGTTCCGACGGTAGAACGCGGGTTTTTCTGAGTCGTTTTTTGGTCAATAGAGATTACGGGGCTCAATCCCGTTATCTTATCAATATCAGGTCTCTCTAAATTCCCGATATATCCTCTTGCGTAGGAAGAAAAAGTGTCTATATATCGACGTTGCCCCTCGGCAAATATCGTATCAAAAGCCAAAGACGACTTACCGCTACCGCTCACACCTGTTATTACAGATAATTTGTCGCGCGGTATGGTTACGTCCACATTTTTCAGGTTATTTACCCGAGCACCGATGACTTCTATTTGTTTTTTGTCCGACATAATTCAATTCAGCCCGCAAAGATACTGCTTTTTTTTGATATGTGCAAGTTTTTTTGTACCTTTGTGACAAAAAATGCTATGACTTACGGGTACATTCGTGTTTCCACGGATACGCAGACAGTGGAAAACCAACGATTTGAAATCAACAATTTCTGCGCGCGAAACAATATAAAAATTGACACTTGGATAGAAGAGACCATTTCCGGTCTGAAGAACTACAAAACACGACAGTTGGGACGTTTACTCAAACGGACGCACAAGGGCGATATTATTGTTTGTTCCGAACTGAGTCGTCTTGGACGTAACTTGTTTATGATAATGGAGATACTGAATATTTGTATGTCACGAGATTGCAGGCTATGGACCATCAAAGACGGCTACCGTTTGGGCGACGATATTAATGCAAAAGTTTTGGCTTTTGCCTTCGGCTTATCAGCTGAAATTGAGCGAAATCTAATTAGTCAGCGTACAAAGGAAGCGCTGGCTCGCAAACGGGCTGAAGGTGTTAAAATAGGTAGACCTTTAGGGAAACTGACACAATTAGAACGGCTTAAGTTGAATAAATATCACCATCGGATTGTGAAACTGCGTGAACAAGGTATGTCCTTTAACAATATTGCTAGACGGCTGCATCTATCACGCAACACTTTGGCTCGCTATGTGCATAGAATCGGCCTAAAATGAAAAAAAAATAAAAATATTTCACAATATATTGTGCATGTCAAAAAAAAGTTGTACTTTTGCAGCGAATTTGGTAAAAGTGGGGGGATTAGTATTGAAAGCACTAAATTTTACAAAAAATACAAATTAAATGGCAAAAGTTTATCAAGCTAATGAAATTAAGAACATTGCCCTCATGGGTGGCAGTGGTTCAGGTAAGACTACCTTGATGGAGTCAATGCTCTTTGAGAGCGGAGTGATTAAACGTCGCGGTACTGTGGAAGCACAATCAACGGTTTGCGACTATTTCCCAGTAGAGAAGGAGTACGGGTATTCGGTGTTCTCCACAGTGTGTAACATTGAATTTAGCGGCAAGAAGCTTAACATCATTGACTGCCCGGGTTCGGACGATTTCAGCGGTGGCGCAGTTACAGCGCTACATGTTGTGGATACGGCAGCTATTGTCCTGACAGCTAATGGCGGTGTGGAAGTAGGTACACAGAACAACTTCCGCTTGGCTGAAAATGCAAAGAAACCGGTGGCCTTTATCGTTAACAAGTGCGACCATGAGAATGCTAATTTTGAGCGTACGTTCGAGGCTATGAAAGAGAACTTTGGTAACAAAGTTTGCCTTGTTCAGTATCCCGTTAATGCCGGTGGTGGTTTCAACTCCGTTATCGACGTGCTCAAAGGTAAAATGCTCGTTTGGAAAGCCGAAGGTGGCGCTCCTGAATTCAAAGATATTCCTGCAGAAGAAGCAGGCAAGGTGGAAGAGTTACTCGGCGCTTTGCATGAGATGGCTGCAGAAGCAGACGAGACTTTGATGGAAAAGTTCTTCGAAGAAGGTACATTGAGCGAAGAAGAAACTATACGCGGTCTGAAAGTGGTATTCGCAGAGGCAGGTGTATATCCTGTATTATGCACTTGCGGTGCAAAGGATATGGGTGCACGTCGTCTTATGGAGTTCCTCGGTGAGATGGCTCCAAGTGTAGCTGAGGCTCCGAAACCGGTTACCAAAGATGGTAAAGAGGTAGCTCCTGATGCTAAAGCTCCGACATCGATGTTCATTTTCAAAACTAGCGTAGAGCCGCATATCGGTGAGGTGAACTACTTCAAAGTTATGCAAGGTACTGTTCACGGCGCTGACGACCTACAGAATATGGATCGTGGTAGCAAAGAGCGTATTTCTCAGCTCTATTCTGTGGCCGGTTCTATCCGTGTTCCTGTTGATGAAGTGGCTGCTGGCGACATCGCTGCTACTGTTAAGCTGAAAGATACTCGTACGGGTAACACTCTCAATGCTAAAGACTGCGATAACCTTTATCCGGCAATCCAGTATCCGGAGCCTAAGTATCGCCGTGCTATTCGTCCGGTTAACGAAGCTGATGCTGAGAAACTGAGTGCGTTGCTGACTCGTATGCACGAAGAAGATCCGACATGGATTATCGAGCAATCGAAAGAACTGAAGCAGACCATCGTTAGCGGTCAAGGTGAGTTCCACCTTCGTACACTCAAATGGCGTCTGGAGAATAATGATAAGATGATGGTTGAATACGACGAGCCGAAGATTCCATATCGTGAGACTATCACTAAGGCTGCTCGCGCTGATTATCGTCACAAGAAACAATCCGGTGGTTCAGGTCAATTCGGTGAAGTACACCTGATAGTTGAGCCGTACGTTGAAGGCGATCCTGTTAAGGAAGTATATAAATTCGGTAACCAAGAATACCGTATCTCCGTTAAGGATACCCAAGAGATTCCATTGGAGTGGGGCGGTAAACTTGTTCTTATCAACTCTATCGTAGGTGGTGCTATTGATGCACGCTTTATCCCTGCAATCTTGAAAGGTCTTATGGACCGTATCGAGCAAGGTCCGTTGACAGGCTCGTACGCTCGCGACGTTCGTGTTATCATCTATGATGGTAAGATGCACCCGGTTGACAGTAACGAAATCTCCTTCCGTTTGGCAGGACGTAACGCCTTCGCAGAAGCCTTCCGTAATGCTAACCCGAAAGTGCTGGAGCCTATCTACGAAGTAGAGGTGCTCGTTCCTGGCGAGATGATGGGTGATGTAATGTCTGACATCAATGGTCGTCGCGGTATGGTGCTTGGTATGGAAGCAGAGAAAAACTTCCAACGTTTGAAAGCACTTGTTCCATTGAAAGAGATGTCTTCGTACAGCACAACGCTGTCCAGCTTGACAGGAGGTCGTGCTACCTTTACGATGAAGTTCAAGAGTTACGAACTCGTTCCGGGTGACGTACAAGAGAAACTCATCAAAGAATACGCTGCACAACAAGCAGAAGAGGATTAATGTACATCGCGATTGCCGGCAATATTGGTGCAGGAAAAACCACGCTGACAAAGATGTTAGCCAAGTACTACGGTTGGGAGCCACGCTTCGAGAGCGTGAGCTTCAACCCATACTTGGAGGATTATTACTCCGATATCAAGCGCTGGTCTTTCTGCCTGGAGACGTACTTCCTAAAGGAACGTTTCAAAGACCTGCTTGCCGTTTTGCAATCACAACACACAATTGTACAAGACCGCAGTATTTTTGAGGGTGTGTACGTGTTCGTCACAAATAACTACGAGCGCGGAGACTTGAGTCAGCGTGATTATGAGACCTATATGGAACTTTTTGGCCACATGAAGCGGCTCATGCGCCTGCCGGATTTGATGATTTATCTTCGCAAATCCGTACCAACCCTAATCGCTCAAATACAAAAACGCGGTCGTGAGTACGAACAGACGATGCAGTTAGATTATCTCAAGGACCTCAACGAACGATACGAGGACTTTATCTTTAATAAGTATGAAGGACGAGTGCTCGTTATCGATTCTGATGGGATGGACTTTGAAAATAACCCTGCTGATTTTCGTACGATTGTTAACAAAATCGATGCGGAACTGTTTGGCCTCTTCTCTGAAGAGAATTGGCGGTCAGTGACCGAGACGAAAAAATAAACATTGTTAAATAACTTAAACCCTCCCCAGAACTAGGAGGAGTTCTCCCCCTCGGAATGTAAAACGAAGTTTTGCAGACCGAAGAGCGAGAACACGGCGGCGCACTATACAAGGGCAGAGCCCGTAGTCGTGCAAGCCGTAGTTCGCGCGAATGCATATAGCTATTGCCGGAAATATTGGCTGCGGAAAGACTACATTGACAAATATGTTGGCTAAGCATTATGGTTGGACACCACGCTTTGAAAGTGTTGAATTCAATCCGTATCTCGCTGATTTCTATGAAGATATGGCTCGTTGGTCTTTTAACTTGCAGATTTATTTCCTCAACAAACGCTTTAAGGACGTGGTGGATATATCCAAGTCGGGCGAGTACATCATTCAAGATCGTACTATTTACGAGGATGCTCGTATTTTTGCACCTAACCTTCACGAACAGGGCTTTATGTCTGACCGTGATTTCGATAACTACTGCGACCTGTTTGACCTCATGATGTCGTTGGTGAAAATGCCGGACCTTATGATTTATGTCCGTTGTTCTATACCGACTCTTGTGGCACAGATTCAGAAACGTGGTCGCTCTTACGAGGCTTCAATGCGTATTGATTACCTGCAGGGCCTGAACGACAAGTATGAGAAGTGGATTAGTGAGTACAAGGGCAAACTGCTCATCATTGATGGTGATCATATCAAATTTGGTGACAATCCCGAGGACTTCCGTTGGGTGACAGATCGTATTGATGCAGAACTCTTTGGTCTTTTCCCGTTCGAAGCCCAAGAAGGAGTAGGTAAGGAAATTAAGTAGTAACTCGCTACTAATCAGATGATCGTACAGCGCTACTTGGATTATATCGCCATAGAGCGTAAGTACTCTAACCGTACGGTGGAGGCTTACCGAGATGATATATATGCGTTCTGCGCTTACATCAATGTGGATCCAAATGAGTACGACCCAACCATAGTGGATGAAGCCGATATTCGCGGTTGGCTTATTGAGTTGCTGGATCAGCACCACTCTCCACGAAGTATTAAACGCTACTTGAGTAGCTTGCGGTCTTTTTACAAGTTTATGTTGCGAGTCGGAATCATCAATAAGGATATTACTCGCAAGATTATCGCCCCGAAGGAGGATAAACCCTTGCCTGTCTTTTTCCGTGAGAGCGAGATGGAGCAAGCTACAGCCTACGAGATGCAAGCCGATGACTTCGAATCTTGCCGTAATAGTCTCATTATCGAAATGCTTTATCAGACCGGCATGCGGCAAGCTGAGATGCTCGGATTAACGGATAGCGATATTGATCTCCTTCAAGGTCAGATTCGTATCTTCGGAAAACGTCGAAAAGAACGTATTGTACCGATGGGACAAGCGCTGATGAATTTAATTAAACAGTATCTTGCTTTTCGAAAGAAACTGGAGCCGGTTAGCACCTTCTTAGTCCGTGTTAAAAGAAACGGCGAAGTCGTACCGATGGACAAAATGACCTTATACAATATCGTACGTACGCGTATGCGTGAGGTATCAACGCTCAAAAAAGTAAGTCCGCATGTGCTACGACACACTTTCGCAACAACTATGCTCAATAATGGAGCGGATATTCGTACGATACAAAGCCTAATGGGACACGCTTCGCTTGCAGCAACGCAAGTCTATACACATACCACTTTTGAACAGGTTCGCAAAGCATATAACCAAGCGCATCCAAGAGCAAAAAAATAACAATATAAATTAACCTTTTAATACCTCTAATCTGGCTGAGAGGGCCCTCTAAACTCGGGACGTAAAGAACGCAGTGTTTGCGGACCGAAGAGCGAGAGCATCCGAGTATTCCCTACTAAAACGGAGTTTTGGTACATGTACGAGGATAGCCAGCACGATATGAAACTGACAGTTAAAGCCATTAACTTCGAGATGGCGGAGCGCCTCGAGAAGTACATCGAGAAAAAAACAAAGCGTTACGAGAAGATTCTCAATAACGCAGGTGCTGAAATGGAGATTCGTATGTCGGTCGTAAAACCCGAAACGAACCTCAATAAAGAAACCAAAGTGCGCGTGATGGGTAATGGTCCGGAAATGTTCGCCGAGAAAATCTGTGACACCTTTGAAGAAGGACTCGACCTCTGCCTTGAAATCATCGACCGCCAAGTGGAGAAACTCAAAAATAAATAAAACAAAATAAGCCTCGAGAAATGAGGTGACCCCAAAAAGTTGGACGGATTAATAAATCTATTTGACTTGATTTTG
>JAEDLW010000044.1:0-12709 GCA_016295035.1 Paludibacteraceae bacterium | reverse complement strand
ATAGCCGTCAGCCATTACTTAATACCTAATTCCTTACGAACAGCCGGAGAAGCATCCACAGCATTATCGGCTATATACACGAGTGCAGCGGAATCAAAAATATAAGTATATCCTTCGCGGGCACCCACAGCCTTGATAGCCTTTGTGAGCTTCTCGTGAACCGGAGCTAACAGTTCCTGCTGTTTCTTTTGAATGTCCTGTTCAGCAGTCTGATAGAAAGTTTGAATACGAGCCTGCATCTCTTGCAACTCTTGCTGACGCATCTGTTTGATACCGTCAGCCAGCGTAGCTTCGTTCGCCTGATAGTCCTGATACTTCTTCTGGAGTTCCTCCTGCATCATGGTAAGTTGGTTCTCATACTGCGATTGGATAGTGTCCATTTGAGTTTTCACTTTTGCCACTTCAGGCATCTGTTGGAATAGTTCAGTCGTGTTAACATGACCATACTTTTGCGCGCTAACCATCATCGGTAACACAAGCGCCAAGATAACTAAAATCTTTTTCATACTTCTTTATTTTTAATGAATTATAATTGCAAATCGAAGATTAAACTACAAAAACCATGCCATTATCGCGCTCCGAGTTTCTGGAGCACTTTGTCCGATAAATCCAGTTTAGAAGACATATAGAGCAACGACGGGTCAGACGAACGATCTTTGACAATGTCGAGAAATTTCTCGTTTGCGATATCTTGAATGGCGGCATATATCTCGTCTTGAATGGGTTTAATCAGGGCCTCACGCTTCTTGAAGAGCTCACCCTCCGGACCAAAATACTTGCGTTGCAGTTCCAGAGCCTCATTCTCTTTAGCCACTATCTCCTCCTCGCGTTTACGCTTCATTTCATCCGAGAGGAAGATTTGCTCTGTCTGGTAGTTTGTAGCAAGGATACGCGCTTCCTGTTTGGCGGCATCTATCTCTTTCTGCCAACGTTTGGAGATAAGAGTCAATTGTTCGTTAGCTGACTCGTAAGAAGGCAAGTTCTTGAGGATATACTGCATGTCGATATAGGCGACATTGAGGTCTTTCGCCTGTGATGGCATAACCAAAGATGCCATAAGGATAATAATCAAACCTAATTTCTTCATAGCGTTTATTATTATAACTCTTGTCCAAGTACGAAATGGAACTGACTTCCGCCATACTGTTTAGAGCCGTTAATCTCATCAAATCCCCAACCCCAATCGACACCAAGCAAACCGAACATTGGCAGGAAGACGCGCACACCGACACCGGCACTACGTTTGAGGTTGAATGGATTATAATCTTTTATGTCGGCAAAGCAGTTACCAGCCTCGAGGAATCCCAATACCCATATATTAGCTGACTGCTGCAACATAATCGGATAACGCAACTCCAAGGTAAACTTATTATATACATAACCCATGTTGCGTCCCGTTGCTACGTCATATGGTGTAAGCGAACCGGACGAATAACCACGCATACCAATATAATCAGTAGCATACGTTGTGGAAGCGGACATACCGTCACCGCCCATGTAGAACGTCTCAAACGGTGACTTCAGGTTTTTATTGAAGTGACCGAGATAGCCAAACTCCGCACGCGTCATCAGCACAAGCTTACTATCGCGCGATAGCGGTGTAAACACTTTCGCCGAAAACTTCCACTTGTGGTACTCAATGAGGTGATACTTCTCGTTGTTATCCATTGCGGCATAGTCCTTATCCGGGAAGAAGAGCGACCACGGGGGCGTAATCTTCAAGCCGAGCGAGAAATACGAACCACGGCGGGTATAAATTGGGTTGTCGATAGACGAGCGGTATAACTGCAAATTGAGCGTTAACGCATGACTGAAACCGTCCGAGATAAGCAAGTACGGCCAGTTTTTCATCATGTACATTTGGTAACCCAATTCGCCGTAGAACTGGAAATAATCGTCCGGCCAGCGCAGACGCTTACCGTAACCGAGCGTCACGCCAAAGATGCGCTGGTACTTATCCGGATCAGCCTCAGACTCTTGCAATTGCTGGTAGTAATTGGAGTTGCCGGAATAGTAATAATAGTTGGAATAAGTGTTATACAGGTTTTGATATGCTTGATAGTAACGGTTGGAATATCCGGTTTGCGAAACAAAATAAATACTCGTTTGCAGCATATTAGGCCGTTTACCTCCAAGCCATGGCTCCATAAAGGAAAGCGCCACTTGCGTATAGTAAACACCGTTCGTGCGGGCGTTAATAGAGAAAGTCTGTCCCTCACCTTGCGGCACGATACGATAAGACTTCTTGTTGAACAGGTTTTGGATAGCGAAGTTGGTGAACTTCAAACCGAGCGAACCAATCAATCCAGTAGCACCCCAACCGAGTGAGAACTCAATCTGGTCAGAGGACTTGGTTTGCAATTGGTAGGTGATATCTACCGTGCCGTCTTCCGGATTAGGCTGAATATCAGGCACGAGTTTCTCCGGGTCAAAGTGTCCCATCTGTGCCAACTCACGAAGCGAACGCATAATATCGGATTGGGAATATAACTGACCCGGTTTAGTATATAACTCACGGCGTACTACATGTTCGTAAACACGAGTGTTACCGACGATATCAATACGATTGATTGTAGCCGGTTTACCTTCGTACATACGCATCTCGAAGTCGATTGAATCATTCTCCACCGCCACTTCTATAGGCTGCACATTAAAGAAGAGATAACCGCGGTCATTATACAATTTAGCCACCGCATCATCATCCTCCTGCAAACGTTCGTTGAGCAATTTGAGATTGTATGTGTCACCCTTCTTGATGCCGAGCGTCATATCCAACAGTTCGTACGGATAAACGGTATTACCGACCCAAGTGATATTGCGGATGTAGTATTTATCCCCTTCGCTAATGGTCATGTACACATCCACGCGGGTCGGGTCATCCGGATTGGGCACTATGCTGTCCGAAACGATATACGCATCGCGATAACCAATCTCATTATACTTGGCGATAAGGGCATCCTTATCCTTCTCAAATTCCTCAGTAACGAACTTCTTCGTGCGGAAGAGGTTGGTAATGTGGTTATCGTTGGTCTTTTTCATGGCACGGTTAATCTGTGTATGCGTTAACGCCTCATTACCCGTAATGTAAATCTTCGCCACTTTGGTCTTGGCTTTTTTGTCCACATTGATGATGACCTTCACATAACCTGGTTTATCGCGGTCTGGGAACTCTACCACCTGCACTTCTGCGTTGTGGAAACCCTTGCCAGCAAAGAATTTCTTAATAACTGTTTTAGCACGGTCGCGGAGGTTAGGTGTCATTTGATTACCCTTCGCAATCCCCACTTTAACTTCCAAATCATCTTTCTCACTTTTCTTGAGACCATTATACACCACTTCGGAAACACGGGGACGAGGTGTAAGCGCTATCTCAAGCCAAACCTTTCCGGCTTCCATCTTAGTGGCTTTGATCTTCACATCTGAGAAGAGTCCTTGTTTCCAAAAACGTTTGAGCGATTTGGTTATCTGCGGACCAGGAATCTCTATTTTGTCCCCTACTGCGAGTCCAGAGAAACCGATAATAACGAAGTCCTCATAATTGTCAGCACCGGTGACGGTAATACCTGCAATCTCATAACTCTTGCGAGTGGTAGAATATTCCACCTCCGGTACGTTTTCCATCACTTGTTCCTGCTGGAGGAGCATCGTTGTATCCACCACAGCAGAGTCCACAGACAGAGAGTCTATCTGTTGCGCAAAGGTAGCGTAAGGTATGCTAATTGCGATAAGGCAGATAATATGTTTAACGAATCTGTTCACTTGTTTTGCCGAATCTGCGCTCGCGATGTTGATAATCGACGATTGCTTTATAGAACTCCTCGGTTGTAAATTCCGGCCAGAGGCAATCGGTGAAATATAGTTCGGAATAGGCTAATTGCCAAAGCAGAAAATTGCTGATACGCAGTTCGCCACTGGTACGAATAAGCAAATCAGGATCAGGAATACCTTTGGTAGTCATTAGGTCGGAAACAAACTCTTCGTTCACATCCTCCGGACGAAGCTCATTTTTTTGTGCAGCTGTGACAGCATTGCGTATAGCGTTTACAATCTCCCAACGGGCAGAATAACTCAACGCTATCACGAGACTTAAACCTGTATTGCTAGCTGTCTGCTCAATGCAAGCGAGGAATTTCTTATGCGCTGCTTCCGGCAGACGGTCCAAGTCGCCGATTGTGAGTAAACGCACATTATTCCTCATAAGCGTTGGCGTCTCTTTGGCTATCGTGTCAACAAGTAGCGTCATAAGTGCATCCACCTCTTCCTTGGGACGATTCCAGTTCTCAGTAGAGAACGTGTACAACGTCATATAACGCAATCCCAACTCAGCAGCAGCTTCGGTGATGTTGTGCACCACTTCCACGCCTTGTTTGTGCCCGAACATGCGAGCCAAGCCCTGTTTTTTAGCCCAACGGCCATTGCCATCCATAATAATGGCTACGTGCTGAGGCAAGCGTTCTGATATGATTTGTTCTTTATACATTATCAATCCAAGCAATATTTGCAAATTTTCTTCTCTCTTCCAAATTCAAAAACTATGCCAAGCATGAGTTGTCCTGTTAAATCTCCGTTCAAAAAGTTAGTTCCATTCAGCTTGTACGTATTACCCAATTTATCCACCTGCTCCAAATCATCCGCGAAATAGAGGTTATGCTGCCAGGCTAACTGGAGCTGCCATCTTTGCGCAAATTCCCACTTCACGCCCATTCCGAAAGGCAGATATGCTGCGGCTGTACCATAATTCAAACTATGCAAACCCACACCTATTCCTAGAAAGATATAGGGCGATATCTGTTTCACGCGACTATCGTATTGCAACCGGCCAAGGCGGAAAAAGTTAAACTCAGCCACCACATCCATGTTAATCAGCTTATTGGACCACAAAAAATCCGGCTCCTCAGGGATAGCGCCTTGTATCACTTGGTGCAACCCTTTGACTTGCAACGCCCAACGCCTGTCGAACTTATAACGTAAATGTCCACCATACACTTCGCGCACTTGCGAAAAAACATGCGTAGCAGCATCACCCACATAATAGCCGCAACCGCCTTGCAGACCGAGCTCCCATTTATAGAGACGATCCTGGGCTGAGCTAGTGACGCATAAGCCCAAAAAGGCAATCAAGACCACTATATATTTGCTATAATTTCCCTTTAGCATAGGCACACGCAACGAGCGCGTTCAAAAATTAGCGCGCAAAGATACAACAAAAAAATGAATTACGCAAAAAAAGTTTACTTTTTTATCAAAAAACGGAACGCATCAGCTACTTTTGCCACTTCAATGAGTTCAATTCCTCCTTTTTTGCCGCGCAAATGCTGTCCCGCCGGAATGAGCATCCGCTTGAATCCAAGCTTCTCCGCTTCCTGAATACGTTGCTCTATACGAGCTACCGGGCGAATCTCTCCCGCCAATCCCACTTCACCGGCAACTGCTGTGTCTGCATCCAGCGCGATATCCATATTAGACGACAATACAGCCGCCAAAATGGCGAGGTCGATAGCTGGGTCATTCACTCTGATACCACCAGCTATATTGAGAAACACATCTTTCTGCAACAGTTTGAATCCAACACGTTTTTCGAGCACGGCAAGCAGCATATTGAGACGTCTTACATCGAAACCTGTCGATGATCGTTGCGGCGTACCGTAAGCCGCGGAGGAGACAAGAGCCTGGACTTCGATAAGGAAAGATCGTGCTCCTTCAACGGCCGCAGCAATAGCGATACCGGACATGCCCTCACGATTTGTTGAAAGAAGCAGTTCTGAAGGATTGGTCACTTCACGCAAACCGGCTTGCTGCATCTCATATATACCCAATTCCGACGTCGAACCAAAGCGGTTTTTCTGGGCACGCAGAATACGGTACATATAATGTTGGTCGCCTTCAAACTGCAGCACCGTGTCCACTATATGTTCGAGTACTTTCGGTCCTGCCAGCGCACCGTCCTTGTTGATATGGCCAATGATAATAAACGGGATATTGCTCTCTTTGGCGAACTGAAGAATGCGAGCAGCGCACTCTCTGACCTGCGTGAGACTGCCAATAGAAGCATCCAATCCGTCGGTAGATATGGTTTGAATAGAGTCAATAACTACTATCTCAGGGGCGATTTCGCGCACATGGTCCAAAATGCGCTCAAGAGACGTCTCCGCCAATAAAAAGAGGTTTTGAGGTTGACCATCCAATCGTTCGGCACGCAACTTGATTTGTCTTGACGACTCTTCACCACTGGCATACAGAGTTTTCCTATCTTCCTGCTGCATAAGCACTTGCAGTGCAAGAGTTGATTTACCTATACCAGGTTCACCACCCAAAAGCACCAAACTGCCAGGTACCAATCCGCCACCGAGTACACGATTGAACTCACCATTATGCACATCTATTCGCGCCTCTTCCTGTACCTCAATCTCTTGAATACGGACGGGTTTGGCAGCAGTGGTCGGTGCGGCACTAATCTTGCTGTTCGTCGCAGCCACAATCACCTCCGCTTCGTAAGTCCCCCACTCGCCGCAAACGGGACAACGACCCAACATCTGCGGAGCTTTCGCACCGCAGGAAGAGCACACATATTGCACCGTTGATTTAGCCATCAGAATTCGAATGTTTTACGTTCCTCTGCCAGACGGGTATTCGGGAAAACTTCCTGCGCCTCGTTGAGGAAGAGTTCATGATCATCAACGCGCGCTGAAAAATGACCAATCAGCAGATTCTTCACTTCTGCGTCACGCGCAATCATGGCAGCTTGACGGGCAGTTGAGTGAGTGGTCGTTTTGCAGCGAGCCTCATGTTCGTCCGTATAAGTGGCTTCGTGATAAAGCAAGTCCACACCACTAATCATCGGCACAATTTTAGGTGAATAGATCGTGTCGGAGATATAGGCATAGCGCCGCTGACCTTTCATTGTGAAAAGAAAACCACAAGTCGGCACCTTGTGCTTGAGTGGAATCGTCTCAACAGTGACGTTTCTATCCTCAAAGATAACAATCTGTTTACGCGGATTGATGTGATGGAAAATAACTTCAAAACTCATCATATCACCACAGTGGTAGTCGATAAGTGGACGAAGCAGTTTTTCCAAGTCGGCATGGGCATAGATATGCAGAGGTTGCGTACGATTCATCATACTCAGCGTTGAAATCAAACCAATCAGTCCAAAACAGTGGTCACCGTGCAAGTGAGAGATAAAGACACAATAAAGCCTATTGGTCTTCAGTCCCATTTGACGAATAGTCAGTTGCACACCCTCACCGCAATCAATTAAAAACGACTTGTCGTTGAGGGAGAGCATCTGTCCAGAAGGACTGTTTTGGAAGGTCGGCAAAGCACTTCCAGAGCCTAATATGGTTACCGAATCGGTCATTTTAATGTATCCAATATGCCACGAATTTTATCGCCAAGAGCGGACTTGGTGCGAATATGCTCCAACACTGCCATGACGAACGTATTACTCTCGAATGAACCGCGAACGGACTCAAAATCAGCACGTTGCTGACGCGCGTCTCCATCCACACCGAAACCAGTCTGCGAGTTCAGGCTAAACTCTTTGCGCGCATCGTTGTAAACCATTTGGTCAAGACCAACCACGGCTTTCTGCCAATCGTCCACTATGCGGCGTACTTCGTCCAATGTGATAGCAGCTATCGGATGGCCAATTACTGCTTCAATTCTGTCTGCGGCCCATGTCCACTCATATGTATAATAGTTCTTGTGCATATGCACAAATCGTTCACGCACCTGCCCAAGTGTCAGTTGATCTTTCTCCAGTTCATCCAACAAGCGGGTCACTTCGGAACGCGGAGCAATAAGTCCTGCCAAATCAACCCATTCGCCTTGTCCACTGGTCGTATCCGGAACAAGCACTTTACGCAAATCCTCTAAAGAATGTATCTTGTCTGCATTCTTCTCGATACGCGAGATAAGCGAATTGCCAAGGAATTTCTGAATACCGATAGTGTACAACTCCATACCATGTACGAGAGCACTATTGCGAATCTTACAGTTCTTATAGCCGTAAACCTCTGTATTCTCGCCTGATAGTGATTGCAGCTCCTTAAGAATCTCCATGCCACGCCACATTTTCTGCACCGTATAAGGAGACAAGAGATTAAAGTTTATCTGGTCGAGCAAGTCCGGATCTTTGCGGTTGTCACGCTTCGGCCACTTCTGCGCATCACGAATCGTTCCTACCGTACGTAAATTAGCACCAGGCACAAGGAAAGACTCAGAGTTATTCTCTATCAGATACGAGAACGGAAGTTCTGATGTATCTGCATGATTCGTGTGTCTTCCCATTACAAGCGAGAACGCGCCTATACGCGAAGGCCATAGTAAGTACGAGTCGGATGTTGTTTTCGCACCACGTTCTGCCACACCTTGATGGATAGGACCGAGCTTGTACATATGATTCGACTGGTTGCTACCCGAACCCGCATTTAAGAACGAAAACATACCGGCTATCAGCAAAGTAGATTTATGGTGCGTCACAGTATAAGGACCGGCAAAGATAGCACAAGCCTCTCCGTGCATGCCTTGACAGTTACTGAAAAAGAGCGACTCTCCGGCAGAATAGTGCTTATCAAAGATACAACCCTGTCCCACAAAACATTTATCCACAAGGGTAGAGTCATTGACTTCCACGCCCGAACAGATAATGAAATCCGTACACTTGACACCCGAACCCAACTTAACCGGAGCAAAGCGGTTAGAGTTAATTGTTCCATTCTTCAGACGGGAGGTACCCATCAACTGCGCGCAATCGCCGATGCGCACATTCTTGATACTGCCACAATTGAGAATGCGCACATTTTCACCAATCGTTCCGAAATCAGCAGCATGCTCAGCTGCATAATCGTCAATGCGTTTCTCCAGATTAGCTATCATCTGCGGACGGTGACGATAAAGCGTCAACACGTACGCCAGACTTGCCGTCAACTCATTGAAAATAGGTATCTCACGACCACCGCCTTCGTTCATAACAGGCACGCGCACACCGTTACCAAATGTAGTCATGCCGTCCACCAGAATAGCATTCACGTTCTCTATGCACGTCTCTTTACCAATATGGTAATTGGCAATGTAATTGTGGATGTTGTACAGATGGCAGTCGTCACCCACTTCCACATTATGCAACGTAGCGTGGAAAATACCGGAATGTACCTGCAAACCGCCAGGAAGATCAAACTCCCGATTAAAAACACCCAGCTTGCAATGACCCGAAAAACGGGTATCTTTCACATGGTCAGCGCAGAACGCATCCG
This sequence comes from Paludibacteraceae bacterium, assembly GCA_016295035.1. Taxonomy (GTDB): domain Bacteria; phylum Bacteroidota; class Bacteroidia; order Bacteroidales; family Paludibacteraceae; genus Colicola. The sequence goes on along the minus strand of JAEDLW010000044.1, from coordinate 3,452 downwards.
CCACTTCCACTTGCATCCAGTTTTGAGCCGAGCAGTTTTGTGACTCCAACTGGGCTATTTCGGACTTAGTCAGTTGTCTCATTTTTGTAAATCAAGAAATATTCTTGTGAAAACACGTTTTGTATATTCCGGGAAGTCTCCGTTGGTGAGCCAACCGTAATAACCTTTGTCACGGCGGAAGATATCTATTACGCGTTCGCCTTTGTACTTACCAAAATTAAAACGCTCTACTCCTTCGCTGTCAAGAACAATCCGTCCAGCAAAGTCCGCATACTTCTGCGAACCGGACGTGTATTCAGATAACTCGTTTACCGTAGTAGGAATGTCATATCGCTCCATTTGCGCCATTAATACCTCGTATGTCGCCATCGTGTCCGCACACGCGGAGTGCGCATCCGTTAAGTCTTTGCCGCAATAAAACTTATAGGCTGCCGTCAAGTTGCGAGGCTCGTTCTTTGTAAAAATAGTGAACACATCCACCATCTTCATCCGTTTGAGGTCGATAGAAACCTCTGTGCGGGCAAACTCTTCCGCCAGCAAAGGCAAATCAAAATGGTTGGAGTTATATCCCGCCAAGTCGCAACCTTCCAGCACTTTTGCCACATCAGAAGCGATCTGCTTAAACGTAGGACAATTGGCCACATCTTCATCATAGATTCCGTGAACTGCTGAAGCTTCCTCCGGAATATGTTTCTGTTGCTCTACGCCCAGAATCATCTCCGTCGGCTTAACCCGATACGTCTTACTCTCCGACGATCCGTTAGGAAAGAGTTTGTAGTAACTCAATTCCACAATGCGGTCGGTAGCGATGTTGATACCGGTCGTCTCCAAATCAAAGAAGACAAGCGGCCTACTTAAAACGAGCTTCATGCGAATTAGTCGTTAAGCAACATCGGCATTAACAACATCAGCAGGTCTTCGTTCGGCTCATTCTCTGCCGGCAGAATAAGTCCTGCACGTGCAGGATCAGCCAATTCAAGAATCACATCATCACTTGCGATGGAGCTCAGGATCTCAATCAGGAATGGAGCCTTGAAACCGATAGCCATCGGAGCGCCCGTGTACGAACAAGCGATGGTCTCTTCTGCACTCGTCGAGAAGTCGATATCTTGTGCAGAAATCTTAATTTGATTCTCCGAAAGAGCCAATTTGAGCAGACTTGTTCCTGTGTTAGCAAATACTGCCACACGCTTGCAGGCGTTGATAATTGTCTGACGGTCAACTACCACTTTGTTCTGGTTATTCTGCGGAATTACAGCATTGTAATTCGGGAAACGGCCCTCAATTTGGCGGCAAACAACGATACTCTGACCAAACTCAAAGCGTGCATTCTTTTCACCGAAGACAATCATTACATTACCTTCCTCTTTGGACAAAACGTTCTTGAGCAATGCAGCCGGTTTCTTCGGCAAAATAAAACTCATAGCAGCCGGAGCGCTGATAGAAGTATTCGTATAACGAACAAGACGGTGAGCGTCCGTAGCAACCAACACAATCTTATCCTCCAGAATATCGAAATAAATACCGTTCATAACAGGACGCAACTCATCATCTGCTGTGCAGAAGATAGTCTTGTTAATAGCGTCAAGCAGCACCTCTGCCGGAAGTTCGATACGACCATTCTCAGAACCTGAAACAGGCATCTCCGGATACTCATTGCCATTCGCTCCTACAAATGAATAGGTTCCATTCTCGCTCGTGATGTTAATCGCATAGTTCTGGTCATCAATTTGGAATGTAAGAGGTTGCTCTGGGAACTCTTTCAAAGTCTCAAGCAGCAGCTTTGCGCCACTGGCTACCTTACCTTGACCCTCCGCATTCTCCACGTCTATAGTCGTGCGAATTGTCGTCTCGCCGTCAGATGCAGTCATCGTCAAAGCGTTACCGTTAAGGTCAAACAATACATCCTCCAGAATCTGAAGGCTGTTCTTCGGAGCAATCACTTTGCTCAGTGCTTGCAATTGTGCAAACAACTTTGTACTCGATACATTAAATTTCATATTCTTACACTTATAAGTTTATATTCACATTTTAGCGCGCAAAATTACAACTTTTTCGCGATATATACAAATAATTCTGCATATTTTTGTGAAAAATTTGCATATTCAAAAAAAACATATTACTTTTGCAGCCGAAAATGACTCAACTATGCTGCCATTAGACTTTTTAGACGAAATGAGACAACAACTCGGACCGGAAGCCGAACAGTTGTTCCGAGCGCTGGAAACAGAGCCCGTTACTTCTATTCGTCTCAATGACAAAAAGGACATCCTAGACTTCCCTTGTGACATTGACGAAGTCCCATGGCACATCGATGGCTACTATCTCGCCGAACGCATTCCTTTTACATTGGATCCACTCTTCCACGCAGGCGCCTATTACGTGCAGGAAGCAAGTTCTATGTTCGTGCAACAAGTTCTTGATCAATACGTGCCAAACAACAGCATTGTGCTCGATTTATGCGCTGCACCGGGAGGAAAATCTACGCTTATCAGCCAACATTTAGGACAAGAAGGATTGCTCATCAGTAACGAAGTAGTACGACAAAGACTCTTCATCCTCAGCGAAAACATTCAAAAATGGGGTAACGGCAATACCATCGTTACCTTCAACAAGGCAGAAGACTTCGGTGAACGAACGCCTAATCTATTTGACTGTGTCCTCGTGGATGCACCATGTTCCGGAGAAGGAATGTTTCGAAAAGATCCATCTGCACGCGAGGAATGGAGTCTCAAAAACGTCAATATGTGCGCAGAAAGGCAGAGAGCTATTCTCATGAATGTCTGGGAAGCACTCAAACCCGGCGGCATACTTATTTACTCGACATGTACGTTCAACGAAGAGGAAGACGAAGGAAATGCTCAGTGGATAGCCGAATGCCTCGGGGCAGAGATACTGCCTGTTCATTATGATCCGTCATGGGGCATTGTAGACGGATTCCCAGGATACCATTTCTACCCACACAAAACTAAAGGAGAAGGCTTCTATATCTGCGCCTTCCGAAAACATATCGAGCCGTTTGCACCTTTCAAAATCAAAGAACCTAAACGACCTGTCCATTGCAATACAGAATACCAATTGGCAATGCGTTCATGGCTCACAGAGCCGGATAATTGGGCTTTCCGCCAGAACGACCGCTTCATGATAGCGTATCCGATGCGTTTCAAACCGCTTATCGATATGCTTTACGAGACACTTACTTGCGTACTCACCGGTTTTGGCATCGGTGAAGAGCGAGGAAAAGGTGTCGCACCACAACATAGCCTCAGCATGGCAAAGGCTTTCAAACACGATGCCTTCCCGAATATTGCTTTGACCAAAGAGCAAGCACTCTCATATCTCCGTACAGAGGCACTCAATCTGCCGGATGTACCACTCGGAGTATTGTTGCTTACTTACGAAGATGTGCCCATTGGCTTTGCCAAAAATGTGGGCAATCGACTCAACAATCT
>JAEDLW010000081.1:0-2913 GCA_016295035.1 Paludibacteraceae bacterium | reverse complement strand
ACAGTGTAATTGAAATGAGACGAACCATTAGCTCCACCGTTGTATGCAAAATAGATGTACATATCTAATTCATCTCCAACTGAATAGTCATTGGAGCTCCAAACACTACCCGAGAAGTTGCCCTTGTATTCATTATTAACAAACATCTGCGGCACCAGACCTACTGTTTTGCCAAAATTGTCATCAGTAAAGCCGATGGTCACAGTCAGGGTACCAGCAGAATACCCTACTTCGTAATTTACAGTATAATTAACCGTTGTTCGAGTATCTGCGGTATTAATACCGTCTAGCCAGACATTCGTTGCAGAACCGGTTACTTGACCAGTCCAATCAGCGAAAGCCATCATACTTGCGCAGAGGAGCGCAAAGAGTAACGTTATTTTTTTCTTCATAATATAGATTTTTAAGATTCTTATCTCATTTCTGCTCCAAGGGCGTTGTAACGGATACCATCTTTGATGATATACAGCATTCCGTTCTCAATCACCTTACGCGTATGCGTTTCGTTATTAAATATATTCTCTATCGCCGCAGGTTGCAGTTCCACGTTGCTTGCGCCCACCTTGTAACCGGTGATTTCAATGCGCGCAGCACCACCTGCATAAGCCAGATAGAAGAACGTATCGTTCAGCGTCGTGCCATCCGCAAAAGTAGCCTTGGTTGTGAAACGCGCTACTCGTTCCTGCGACGGCATCGTAGTATATGCACCATTGATACATACCTGCGGAACCGAACCAACGATGTCGCTCGACCATTTGAGTTCAAACGTCAACGTAGCATCGGCATTACGGGTAATAGCCCAGTTGAAAGTTACATCAGCACCTGCACAAGTAATCACCTCAGAACTACGATAAGTAGCCGGCGTCAAGTTGCCTCCCGGTTGAGGGTCACCTCCCGGTTGCGGATCATCGGGGATATCACCTGTTCCATCCTCGAAATAGACTTGAAAATCATAACTGACTCCACCTGCTTCTACGGACACAGCGGTTACTTTCGCCGTGAAAGCCGACAGATACAGAATTATTCCTGCTCCGTTAATCAGGTAGTCGCCCTCTTTGAGCGTACAAGAAGAGATGCCGGCAGAGAAACTTGTGTAGATACCCGGCGCAGCAGCAAAGTCCGGTTGCTGAATGTTAGCCACTGTCTGACCAAAAGCAGCAGCAACCTTGTATTTATTGGCATAAGCGCCATCCCCAGCGCCATCCGCCAAATACGGAATACTGTTCCAATCCGTCGCAAACGCCATCATTCCGACCAGCAATGCGACCAATAAAATCAAAGTCTTTTTCATAAGCGTATTAAATTTTAATTTTACAATATTGTTTTCAGGTTATTGTCCAATTGCGCTACAGAGCTGGCGCCGACGAGGACGGAAGTGACGCCCTTTTGCTCGAGCACCCAATTAAGTGCCTCTTGGGCGATAGAGCGGTTGGAGGCTTTTGCCTTCTCGTCGAGCTGATGGAGGTACTCCAGGAACTCCGGCGTACGGCGTTCGGATTTCAGGAAATGCTCCTGCGCCATACGCGAGTCTGTGGGGATACCGTTCAGATAACGATCGGTAAGCAGACCTTGCGCCAGAGGTGAATAGGCGATAAAGCCAATGCCCTCTTCGCGGCAGAAATCCAGAATACCTTCCTCAATGGGTTCGCGGTTGAGCATATTGAGGCGTCCTTGGTAAATAAGCAGAGGAGTATCGTGTTCTCGCAGGTATTTTGCACCTAAGCGCAACTGCTCCAGCGGCCAGTTGGAGATACCGACATAGAGCGCTTTACCCATCTTCACAATATCCACGAGGGCTTGGAGCGTTTCCTCTATCGGCGTATTGGGGTCATACCGATGGGAATAGAACAGGTCCACATAATCGAGGTGCATCCGCTGCAGGGACTGGTCGAGACTTGACATCAGATACTTGCGACTGCCCCATTCACCATAAGGACCGTCCCACATAAGGTAACCTGCCTTTGACGAAATAAACAGTTCGTCGCGATACGGACGAAAGTCCTCATCCATCAGTCTGCCCATCGTCTGTTCGGCACTGCCAGCCGGCACACCATAGTTATTCGCGAAATCAAAATGGGTAATACCATTATCAAAGGCAAAACGAGTGATTGCCCTACTCCGCTCGAACGGTGCATCGCCGCCGAAGTTATGCCAAAAGCCCAAGCTGACTTTCGGAAGAAGCACTCCGCTGTTACCACAACGATTATAAATCGTCATTGAAGCATACCTATTTGGAGAAGCTGTGTACATGGTATTAAATTCAAATTTGGCTGCAAAGATACTGCTTTTTCTTTACATATGCAAGTGCGTAGCGCGCAAATATACAAAAAAAGTACGTATAGGTACGTATTTAATGACTGATAATGAGTAGGTTACAATTTTTTGAGGGTAAAAAAAAGTACGAAAAATATGGATGTAAAAACACGATTTTTGGGGTAATTTTCATAATTTGCCCATGCCGCGAGGGGTAGCAGCTGTTCGATTGGGACGCATTTTAACCAGGTAGAAGTTAGAAGTGGTGAAAAACACCACAATAGTTCCACATTAAAGCAGTATTTTTTCGTCGGAAATGGCTCGGTTAGAAGATTTCCGTGACAAGAGACGAAGAGAGCGGCGGATAGTATCCGCCTGAAAAAGAAGAAAGAGATGGCCGAATAGAATCCGGCGGAATGGACGGAGCGAGTAGCGATTAAGTTAGAGTTATGTTATAGTGGAGTCAGGCATGAGAACCTATCAGGAACCTATCAGAAACCTATCAGGAACCTATCAGGAACCTATGCCAACTGGAAGGGAGCGGGATGGCGGTGTGAAATTCAATGAATAATGATTAATGAATAATGAATAATGAATAATGATTAATTAGTACTGATGCGTTAACTTTCGCATCAAAAATTAAAAAATAATAATCAATTG
>JAEDLW010000080.1:0-2928 GCA_016295035.1 Paludibacteraceae bacterium | reverse complement strand
GCAGTTCACAGGCGTGACTACTATATACGAGAATACAGCATTACCAAAGAATAAGACCCTGACCATCCGATTAGACCAACCTATTCTCGTTCCCGCAGGTCAAACACTGCACTTGCGCATCTTACCTTGGTACGACTCCAACGGGCGCCCACAAGGCAAGAAATACATCCATATCGGAGAACTACAAATCATAGGCAAGAGGTTGAAATAGTAGTCAGCAATCAGTGGTCAGTAGTAAGTAGTGAGTAAGGAGTACAGAGTAATCAGTGGTCAGTGGTCAGTAAGGTATAAAACAAAAAAAGGCATGCAATCGCATGCCTTTTTCATTGTATTGCATTGAGTTATTTACCTCCGTCGATCATCCATTTGCCGTCAACAAGCACAACCGATTGCTTGTCTGTTCTGGTTGTTCCATCACCAAAAGTAATTGTGTAATTCACTTTTGCTGATTGTCCATCTTCTGCCATTACTACTTCACCCACCTCGTAAGAAGCGATACCTTGTTTCTTCTCTACCTCTGCAGAGCCCTTAGCTTCAAGCATTTGGGTCAACTCAGTTTTTTGCTCATCTGTTAGTGGTTGTGTAAAATGGGCTTGCTCCACTAATGCAGCATAATCGCCTTTTTGATAACTCTTCAAGAATGATTCAGTTACACTCTCTGGAGTTGATTTTGAACAAGAAGTGAACGCGATGAGAGCCACCATGAGTACGCTCATCAAAAGAGACACTTTTTTCATAATGTTTCTGTTTTAAAGGGTTTAACAAATAGAGTGGTTTCACTCTTTTCTATATCATTGGGAAATATACACTCGTTCTCCTTGCAGAATAGGTCGGGTACTGAGTGTCTATTTCCGCCAGATATATCTATGGATTGTGTGTTATATGCTCTCCACACCAGTTCGGTGCAGTATAGTTGGTTTGAATCTGCGAGCAGATAATTATTATCAAATACTATTTTTTGGTCGTATTTGCTTTTAGCATACAGCGCTGCATAATATGCGATAGAATCTGAGCAGTTCACTCTCATCCATGCTCCTTCTTGCGCACGCACAGGGTGAAAATACTGCACTACAGGCTCCATCTTGATATACTCCGGTTCCTCTTCTCCTGGCACCGCGTGAATAACCATCCACTCGGCTTGTACTGGCTCATAATACAATATACCGATATGCGAATAAGCAGACTTGCTTTGCGCGGTGACCACTCTACTCTCCGCTCCACATCCACATCGTAACATTAAGTCTCCTGTACGCCATTCATCCTGAGAACAGAGGATAATAGAGGAAGGTTGGGGTGTGCAAGAAAGCAGTCCAAGGGTAAGTATAAGTACAAAAAAAGCCGCAGTAGTGCGGCTTTTAATGATTATCTTAGTAATTGGTTCGTTGCGTTGCTGCATAACTAATCTTCAATGCATAAGCGCGGCGGAGCTCCTGCTTGATATCAGCAATGACACCCATCTTGGTCTCCTTGTCGGCTTTGATAGAGACAGTCATCAATCCTTGGTCAGACTCCTTCATGGAGGAACGCTCGTTGACGATATACTCGCCAATCTCTTTTACCTCCGCGAACTGGTCATTGAGTTGGATACGCGTCTCTGCACCGTACTGTTTGCGGAACTCTGCGGTAGGCGTACCTACGTAGATATAACGCACAAGGGATTTATTCTCCAGTTTGGTGAGCTCCGTAGCCTGCGGGTTCTTGAACTGCACCTTGTAGCTTACTTCCTTCATTGACGTAACGGACATGAAGAAGAAGAGCAGCATGAAGATGATATCAGGGAGTGACGACGTATTCAACGCCGGCATCTCACGTTTCTCATTTCTACGTATCTTTGCCATAATCAGTTACCGTAATTTTTAGGTTCAGCCTCTGAAATCTTCTGAGGATAGATCTTCTGGATCCGCTTTTGCTGGTCCTCTTCGAGTTCATTATAGCTTTTATGGAAATACTTATGCGCGCATTCGTCACGCAATTCATTATATGCAGCTACGAGTTCATTTTGCACGTCCAGATAAGCCTGATACTGCGTATCCACATCGTTCTGGACGGAAATCACATGGTCCTTGGTGTATTTAATCACACCGAACGGAGCGCCGAAATCTTCTTCCACCAGTTTGGGATAGTAGTCCGCATTCTGTTCGTTCTTGATGAACTCTTTTGTTTTCTCTCTAAGTTGCTTCACATCCATCAACTGGCCTTGCACCATGAGTTGGTTAGCAGAGTTGATTTTCACAACCAACAGGTTTCGCTTGTTGATATCCTTATCCTCTACCTTCTGGTCGGGGGGGATAGGAGCAGGCAGACGGCGAGCCAGTCCCTGGTTAACATCCATAGATGTGGTCACCAGGAAGAAAATCAGCAACAGGAACGAGATGTCAGCCATAGAACTGGCGTTGATCTGTGGGACTTTCTTTGCCATGATAAATATGAATTACTTCAGTTTACGAGAGTGGATATATCCCCAAATCATCGTACCGATGGTAGCGGTGATAAGGATGTAGCAAGCATAGATAACTGCATCGGACATCTGTGCCCAGAAGCCCTGGTTGTCCGTACCCTCATACCCGATGATATCGATTTTTTCGGGGCTACCGGCAAACCAGCAAGCGCAAGCCAACAGCACGAATCCGCAAACAACGCCAAGAGTCATATATGCCTTGCGGCGGTTGTTTTTCCAGTTGTTGACAAAATCTACGCAAACGACAGCCAGCGTGATGAGAACGACCAATCCAAAGAGGATGTAGTTCCAGAAGAGGAAAGCGTCAGTGAAACGCGGAATATCCAGGAAGTCACCGGCCACCTCAAGACTGCCATTGGAGCCGCCGAGGAAGAACAACGCGATAAACACGATGCCCAACGCCAACAGCGTCCAAAGGGTAATCTTAGGGATCATTTTATAGTTTTTCATATTGCTCAAAATTGTTTAAT
>JAEDLW010000043.1:0-13191 GCA_016295035.1 Paludibacteraceae bacterium | reverse complement strand
ATCGTGAAATATAAACATTTTAAACAGGCCTTACTTTTTAAAGTGGGCTCATATAAATAAGTTACAAAAATATTTAAAAAGTTAACGCATCACTAGTAATATTACTACACAAGATAATAAGATAATGAACACTATCATCCAACCTCGCATATCCGGCTTACGCGTTAAATTTTGCTCCAACAACTGAGTCGCTTGGGATAATTTTCCCTGACGGATTTCTATCAATTTTTGAATATCTGATCTTTCTGCTGCTGTCTCTTTGATAGCTTCTTTATCTTTTGATTCATCGTCATTGGTTAACACGTACAATGCATTATTAATATTATGCAATTCACTTGTATTTGAAAGAACTAAATGTGCATAATGCACAGCAGAGTCACCAATATGCATAAATGAATATGATTGTGCTGTTATAAGTAATGCAGAAATACTATTGGGTATTTTTTTGAGAGCTTGAGACGCGTAGCAAAGGGCTGAGTCATATTGTCGTCGTTGAAAATACATCTCTGCTTCCATTTCACAAGCCCGAACAATTACAGCCGTATCCGAACACTGTTGATGTATTTCTTGTACTAACTTCTTCGTTTCTTCTCTTTGTCCTTGAGTGGCGCATTCCAAAGCCATTGCATTCAGCCCATAATAATATAATAAGGTATCACCACTTTGGAGAAACAAATCAGCTGAGCGGCTATACATATCATATGCCAATTGATATTCGCCTGCCAAATGACTGATAGAACCCATATTCGAATAAATTCGACCTAATGTATGATAATCGCGCATGTTGGTATGTGTTGCGTTGATGAAGACCTGCATCGCGGCAACAGGGTCATCGTTATTGCGCAGTAAACGTCCGTAAAAATAGCACGCACGCGCATAATCCGTCGGGCAGAAATAGCGCCAAGAATGTAAGGTGTTATACGCCTCCGCGATAGTGACACTATCCGTATAGCCTTGCCCTACTGCACGAAGACTGTCGGCAACAGCAATCACCTCTCGCGCCTTATGCAGCGCCGGATGTGAACAGCCCGTCAGCATTAAACTAATGCCCAATAACAACAGCAGAACTATGTGCCGCTTAATTATCATGCTGCAAAGGTATTGTACTTTTTTCGAGTTAGTCTTTTCTTTGTGCCCAGTGGGCAGGTAGGATGCGGTAACGATAGCGTTGGCGCATGTTTTCGGCATTTGGGCAATCGCATCGATGAATACGAATACCCTTAGTAACGGAAATAAAGGCAAAAATAGGGTCTCCGGGTTTTGGGTTACAGCAAGTAGATAGCTGATAATTGAAATTAGATATCTGATCCACTTCAATTGACAAACCGGCTGCAGCAAAACCGTCTTTCGGTATATATTCCGTTTTTTCGCGTTCAACAACAGGCTGATGCTCATCAAGTAGTAGGAAAGCATCTCGTAGAGAGTGGATATCTATCTTATCTTGGGCAAGGGACTGGAACATATCGGATACCGCCTTGTACCCAAGTTTTGTTGCTACCTTCGAAATCTGTCCCTCATCGAAGTCTATCTTCCAGTTTTTGAACCGTCTCTCCAGCAATTCCCTACCCTCCGCGGCGTACTTGTATTCAATCTCTTTGAGTGCCTGACGGATCTTGTTTTTCGCCTTGGACGAAACAACTACGTTCAACCAGTCTTGGTTTGGTTTCTGGTTTGGAGAGGTTAAAATCTCCACCTGGTCGCCATTCTCCAATTGTTGTCTGATGGACACGTTTTGATTACGAATACGACCTCCGACACAATGGCAGCCCACTTCGCTATGTACAGAGAAGGCAAAATCAAGAACCGTCGCACCCGCAGGCAGACGGCGCAAATCGCCTGTCGGAGTGAAGACATAGACAGCGTTCGTCGAGACATTGGTGGCAGCAGCATTAACACCTTTATATGCCCAGTGAGCGGCAACACCTTGCTCTGCTACTTCGTCCATTCGTTTAGAGCGGATTTGCACTTCCACCCATTTATTATCGGGACCGAGAACCGTTGTATGCAGCGACTCATAGCCATTCTCTTTCGGCACAGAAAGCCAGTCGCGCAAACGTTTGGGATTCGGCTGGAAGACATCGGTTATAAGTGAATAAACTTGCCAGCAATCGGACTTCTCTTTCTCTCGTGGAGAATCGAGAATAATACGTATCGCGAACAAGTCGTATATGCGCTCCAGATCTGTGAAATGGTGCGTCTCCATCTTATGCGCTATGGAGTGAATAGATTTAGGGCGTCCTTTGATGGTGAATCGGAAGCCCTCACGCGTCAGTTTCTCACGAATAGGCGCAATAAAGCGTTCGATATATGCATCGCGTTCGGACTTTTTCTCATTAAGCGCGAGCGCGATATATTTATATAGGTCATAGTTGGTGAACTTGAGCGCCAAGTCCTCCATCTCCGTCTTGATCTGGTATAAACCGAGTCGGTGCGCAAGTGGAGCATGAAGATCACGCGTTTCCTTGGCTATATGCCTACGACGTTCCGAATCGCCCTCTTTATCCAGTGTACGAAGCAATTCCAGCCGCTCCGTGAGAATATTATATAATACTTTATTAGAGTCTTCCATACGAATATTTTCTACAAATTTCGTGCAAAAGTATAAAAAAATTTGCACATATAAAAAAAAAGTTGTATCTTTGCGCCAAATTTGAATAAATAATGCTATGAACAAGACAATTACTAGTATCCTATTGGGTCTTGCAGCGTGTGCTTTAGCATATTTCTGCATTTCGAGTGTATTAACTCCAATTAAGTTCGAAGACCAGCGTGAGAAACGCGAAGTGGCCGTAGTTAAGAACTTGGTTGCATTACGTGCCGCCGAAGTGGAGTTCCATCATGCGAACAACCGCTATACGGCAAATCTGGACTCTTTGGTGTTATTCCTTAAGACAGCTCCTAAGAAAGAAGTGCGTAAGGAAGGTTCTTTGACAGACAAACAATTAGAGGCTGGTTTGACAGAGCACAAGGCAGTAAAGATTATCAATACGGCAAAGGCTAAGGCTCAACGCAAACAGAAATTTGCAGATGAAGATGAGTTGTATGCATTTGTTTGGGCGAACGATGCACAGGTTAAAAATAACGGCCTGCAAGGTTTCCGCCGTGACACCATCTACAAGAACATGATTGCAGAGCTCTATAAAGGCGAATATACTGCTGACAATGTCGAGCAAATCATCTATATTCCATATTCTCAGAATGAGCGTTTTGAGGTGGAAGTAAACAATAACTATACGACTTCCCAAGGTATTCGTATTCCGTTGTTTGAGGCGCGTGCACATTTCAACACCTACTTGGCAGACCTCAATGACCAAGAGCGCGTTAATCTCATTGACAAAGAGACAAAGTTGGAGCACTACCCCGGTCTGAAAGTGGGTGACATTGAGGCTCCGAACAATAACGCAGGTAACTGGGAATAAGCGCATATCGCTTCGTTTAGCGTTTAACGTTTAGGATTTAGTGATGAGAATCATCTCTGGTAAATATGGGGGGAGGCGTTTGTCTCCCCCTAAAAATATCACCGCGAGACCGACTACCGACTTCGCGAAAGAGAGTTTGTTCAACTTGCTCAATAATCGAATGGACTTCGAGGATATCGATGTGCTCGATCTCTTCGCCGGAACAGGTGGTATCGGTTTGGAGTTTATCTCTCGCGGCGCACGGGAAGTGACAGCGGTTGAACTTGCCCATGTGCAGCAAAACTTTATTATTTCCGCCTGCAAGCAGTTAGGAGTCAACAACTTAACCGTCATCCGTGGAGACGTATTCCGCTATCTAAATGCCTGCAAAATACGCTATGACTTCATTTACGCTGACCCTCCTTACGCATTAGACCGATTGCCCGATATACCAGACATTATTTTCGATAATGAGCTGTTAAAAGAAAATGGAATGTTCGTTCTTGAACACTCCAAATCCAATGATTTCAGCAGCCATCCGCATTTCGTAGAGAAGCGCGTGTATGGCAGCGTCAACTTCTCATTCTTCCGCTAATTCGTCAGCCAAAGTCTATTCGTTGACGATTTCTATGCGTCCGTGGTGCTTTTTGTGCCTGAACCACAGTCCATAAACCTCGGAGCAGTTTCCTGCAGTAATAAAGGCCTTGATCTTATTCGAGCGTATATGCTCCATCAGAGCAGCAAACTCGTCCTGCGTGAGCAGCACTTGAATCTCCTTATGCGCCTCTCCGGAGTAACCTCCTTGAATGTCATAAAGCGAGCAACCGCGCACCAGCGTATCCACGATATACGAGCGCACTTTCTCCCAGTCTTCCGTAATAATACAAACACGCTTACGACGGTTGAAGGCATCTGTGAAGTGATTAATTACAAGGCCGTTAATCCATGTGCCTATCAAGCCGATAACCACCATGCGGAAATCGTTAATCATGAACGCGGAGCAGCATATCAACGCGCCACCGATACTAACCGAAACGCCAATATCAAAGTGCAAGTACTTATTAATAATCTTCGCCAGAATATCCAAACCACCGGTCGAAGCATTAATGCGGAACTCAAGTGCTTGACAAGCCGAAAGCAGCAGTACAAAGCACAATAAGTCAAACCATACGTCGCCAAGACCTAAACCCGCCGACATAACAGAACCTTTCACCTGCTCAAGAACTTCTCCGGCACGACTAAGCAAATAAGGGTTTCCGTTGGCATCCAACACTGTTTGACCAGCTTGCAACTGCTCTAAAATAGCGGGATTATCGATAACGTGATGCGTAAAATTGGTGTAAGGATATATTCTGTCCCACAATTGCGTTAATGGACCAAGAATCATCGCAGTATAGACTGTTTTAGCGCCGAACTCATTACCTATCAGCAAGAAAGCAAGTAATAGCAGGAACGCATTAATACCCATCACCCAAAAAGAGAACGTGTCTGCATTTCCGCCGATAATGGTATTGATAACGATACTCAGACCCGATATTGTTCCAACAATCAGATGACTCGGAATAAGAAAATAGTACACCGCAGCTGCGCCCATTATCATACCTAAGGTCATCATCACCAATTCCTTCCAGAATTTCTTGGTGTGAAGCGCCTCCCAGAAACTGATGGCTAATTCTTTCCAATAAGCGGTAGTAAAATAATTTTTAAGTGTGTTTTCCATAATATGTCTTTATTCTTTGACAATTAAGCGTGCTGTACGACGCGTCGTTTGAGTAAGTAGGATATCCCTATACTCCTGTTCTTTCTTTAATATCTCAGGCGAGGCCCCACGAATAGTGAGCAAACTCAAGCCTTCGTTGTAGGTAACCCGAAAAGCATCACTCAGCTCATTTATCGCATCCGCAACATAGCGTGAATTATCCACGCAAACAGAAATAGTGACAGCTGACGATTGAATTAGGGACACTTTCAGCCTATGACGGTGGATAATGTCAAATATATGGCTTAGACTTTCTTCCAAAATAAAGGAAAAGTCCTTAGCGCGCATCGTAATGAGCTTTTGGTTCTTACGCCAAATATAAACCGGCACATCCACGCGTTTGGTGGTCTCGCATATAACGGAACCTTGTTGTTCAGGAGCATTAAACGGCCTTACGTAAAGCGGAATCTTCTTATTCTCGACAGGGCGAATACTCTTCGGGTGAATGACCTGCGCGCCGCTATATGCTAATTCCACCGCTTCGTCGTAACTCAGTTCCGGAATAAGTATCGTATTATCCACCAAGCGCGGATCGGCATTGAGTATTCCGGGCACATCTTTCCAAATAGTTACGCTCTCGGCATCGACAAAGTTCGCCAATAGCGCGGCAGAGTAGTCACTACCCTCACGACCTAATGTCGTAAGTAACCCGTCCGAAGTTCCACCGATAAAACCCTGAGTAACAAACACATGCGACTTACTCTTCCTTAACGCGCCCTTTATGTTCTGCGCCGAAAGAGTTGTATTCACGTTCGCTTCGCGGAAGGTCTTGTCCGTAATCAACAACTGCGGCATCATCAACAATTCGTTGGCTACGCCGTTGGCATTAAAATACGCACTAAGCAAGCGGCTGGAATTCAGTTCGCCGTTACTAACCACTTGGTCGTAAAACTCATCGTAATTAGCAGACCGCGGAATGTCCGTCACTAAATTGGTTGCAAATAAAGAATCTTGAATAGTCTTATTTAGACCTAATTGCTGCGCAACAGCACGGTGTTGATCACGGATAGCCTCGTACTCACGCAGAGCCTCGTCGTCACAGTTCTCCCAAAGGGCATTAACCACCCTCTCTAAAGCATTGGTTGTCTTGCCGATAGCGGACACAACAACAATCAGATCGCCTTCTTCTTTAGCAACAATCTGCAAAACGTTTGCTATGCCTTGCGCATCCTTAACCGACGCACCACCGAACTTATAGACTCGCATACATCACAAATCCCAAATGACAAATCACAAATTCGCCATCCTCATAGCTGTTATAGCTCCTTCTACGCCCTTATTGCCCAGTTTGCCACCTGCCCTATCCTGTGCTTGCTCTTTATTGAGCGTCGTGAGCACGGAGAAAATAACGGGCACATGTTTCCCATCCCACCAACTCGTTACTCCTGCGTTGAGAATAGTCACACCTTGCGTCACGCTCTGACACACATAATCGAAATGCGGCGTATCACCTTGAATCACGCACCCGATAGCGATTACCGCATCGGGTTTACGCCAGCCCTTTTTGATGACTCTTGCGGCTGCATACGTCAGCTCCACCGTACCGGGCACATGCGTCACGGAGATATGTTTCTCTTTCACGCCATGCTTGATAAGCGTATCTATCGCGCCCTGAGCCAAAGCAAAAGTAATGTCGCTGTTCCAATCGGCAACAATAATTGCATAACGCTGACGTGCTAAGACATCAGCGTTAGGCAGTAAGGAAGCGTCATAATTAGACAAATCCGTAGTCATTATTTCGCGATTTCAATATATTTATCGATATCGTTAGCCTCAGATGATTGAGGATATTTGGCCTTAATAGTTTCAAAAGCTTGTTTAGCGGAATGATTGTCACCTAATTCGATGTATACAAGACCGGCTTTCTTCAAACTCATCGGAGAAATGAGGTTGTTCTCAAAGTGAGCAGCTTTCTCGTAAGCACGAACAGCTTTACCATACTCTTGAAGTTCTACGTAAGCATCGCCCAGCATCTGACAAGCAGCAGGACCGATATTCACATCTTTCGCATTGAAGCGTTTGAGATAATTAGCGGCTTGCTCATAATCACCGAGTTGGTAATAGCAGATACCTGCGTAAAGAGCTGCCAATTTACCGGTCTTGTAGAGTTTGTAGCTGTCTGCTGTCTCAGCAAAACCTATACACTCTGCCTCGTCACCATTGAGCGCTTTCTCATAATCGCCTGCTTGGAAATAAACGACAGACTTTGCATTTTCGTTACTTGCCTCTAATGATTTCGGTTTGATTACGTAGTTATTGAGCGCAATAATACCCAACACTACAACTACGATACCTGTAATAACCCAAGTAATGATGTTTGAGTTGTCCTCAATCCATTGACCGGTGGTAGAGAGAGCTTCGCCTACTTCTTGCAATTGCTCATCCTCTTTTTTGAAATTTTTCTTTGCCATAAATATGTTTAGTTAATATGATTTCACAAAAAACCGCGCAAAGGTAGTGCTTTTTTTGCATATATGCAAATAAAACGCGAAAAAAATAGTATAATGCTGCATTTTTGCACAAAAAAGCGCCGAACCACTCTCTCGTGAAAACTCCTAAAAACAGGATTTAAGGTTTACCGGTTCTTTGTAATCCGATCTCATCGCTACGCTTTCGCGGTCACGGCGTAGAGGCTCGGCGCGCCATTGAAAGGGCATTTACCTTTGTAATAATTATGTGTTGAGTTTTCCGGTTTCTTGGGTTCGGCGCTCGGCCCTGTTTACATATTTGATTTTGTATGGAAGTCGAGGGTCAGGACTATATTATGTGTTGCTGCACTCCAGTCCGTTGGAGTTGCCATCTCATGTGCAAAAGTGCGTCCATCCTGCCAGCGATAACGGTAAGCAGCATGTATTTTGAAGTTCTTGCCACGATAACCAAATCCTGCGCTTGCGTAATGCGAACGCTTAATAAATTGCGAATATGCATCCGTTCGTACTGTATTCTCCGGCAAAACACCAGCTGTATATTGGCTTGATTTGAGGAAGGTGGACTCAAAAGCATAGCCTGCTTCGAGGAAGAAACAGTCTGTGATTACACCCTCAATACCGGCACGCAAAGTGTGCACATCGTCAATTGCTTTCTGATGAGCAAGGTCATATTGAAGCGAAAGCAAACCATAGTTCTTCAGTTGAAAGGCTAAACCGGCTGACACACGAAGCGGAGTCGTCCAAGCACGGTCTGTATAGGAGTTCTCCGGTGTGCTGGAGGAGAAAGATGTTTTCTCATTTTCGCCCTTCTTATCATTCCACATGTAGATATTCGACTTCATATCGCCGTAGTTGAGGGTTGTCAGCGATATAGCACTCGGCGTAGTCAACGAAGCACCGATACGCAACCATCGTAGCGGATGGCCTATCACACCAAAGACGCCGTTCACGCCAACACCCGACTGATGTACATAGCTGTTATTATCCAAACTGCAGTCGTCACCAAACAACTCGTAGTACTGCGCGCTCTGCGTGTGGTCTATAGAGATAACATTCAGAGTAGCACCCAGGAAGACCTTATTGGAGATATTTCCAGCCCAACTCAATCCGAACTGGTCGATACTTCCATATTCGTGAATCGTGAGTTGGTTGCAGTCAACCACCTGTCCTGCTTCCAATAGCGAGTACCAGCGTTTTGAATCCGCTACGTCCGGTGAAATGAGGTAGGTATCGTATGCCATATTGCTCAGCCAGTTCTCTGTATCCCAACGGCTGGCAGGCTGCAAAGCCGACTCGTCCACACCATTAGTTTTCATCGCAATCACATCCGTTAGCGAGTTCATTTCATTGCTCATGGATATCTTGTAGCGGCGGTTATAAGTGGCGATATTGTTGTACGAAACCATCACATTATTCGTAATCAAACCTCTGTCGCGCGCTTGATTTACCCAACCAAAGACAAATGAAGCTTGAGAAATGGAGAACTTATTGCGCGCTCCATCCGAACGGGTTTGTCCAGGAACATTCATACGGTCAACATCTACATACATAGAAAGGCTCACGTCCCAGCGTCTGAACACACCTAAACCGGCAGGGTTAACGTTAGCGGCAGACGGGTCACCTCCAACAGCTGTCATAGCACCTGCTAAACCGACATAACGCGCTGAACCCAACAAATCATGCTGAGCCAGTATTTGCGCATCTTGTGCTTGCAAAGCAAGCGCAAAACAAAGCAACGCTACTATGAATGTCAGTTTTTTCATCTATGAATAACAGCTTTTATTATTGTGTCGCTATGTTGCGTCACAGAGTCTTCTATATAGGTTATTCTGCTCGTCTGAATGGGTTGTACCGGTTGGTTAACGGTCTGCGCATTCGTATTTGTTTGCGGCTGTTTGTAAATGACCACTCTATCCTCAGGCCAAAAATAGACATCATCCACATTTTGTACAACTGTGATGTCATCGGCAATAGCCCACCCTGTTAGAGCAGATACTACAAAAACCGTGCCTAATATGATCAAATACTTCTTCATATGCATTTTTACACGCGGAAGCCGATTATCTCGCGCACTTCTTTTATCGTAGCGGCGGCACGTTGACGGGCTTTTTCCGCACCGGCTGCTGCCACTTCGTCGAGAAAGGCTTGGTTAGCCTGATACTCTTGGATTTTCTCGCGGATAGGAGCACAGAAAGCATTAATATCTTCAGCCAGTTGTTTCTTCAAGTCGCCATAACGAATAGTCATATTGTTGTAGGCATCGTTAAAGAAATTATAGGTCTCCTTACTCGAAACTAAATCCATAATAGTGAACAAGTTAGCAATCGGTTCGGGTTTCTCTTGATTCAGTTGCGTTGGTCCGGAATCTGTTACGGCACGCATTACTTTCTTCTTGATAGTAGCCTCGTCGTCGCACAAGTACAGCGCATTGCCTTCGCTCTTCCCCATCTTTCCTGTACCATTGAGTCCCGGTACTTTAACCGCGTTCTTATTGAAGTGATAGGACTCAGGCTCTTTGAAGTATTCTATGTTGTAGATGCGGTTGAAACGACGTGCAAAGAGGCGTGCCATCTCCATATTCTGTTCCTGGTCTTTACCTACCGGCACTTTGTCAGCCTTGTGCATCAATATATCCGCTGCCATCAGACAAGGGTATGTTAAAAGGCCTGCGTTCACGTTATCCGGCTGCGTGCGGGCTTTGTCTTTGAATGACGTAACTCGCTCTAACTCACCAAGATAAGCATTCATATTCAGGTAAAGATACAACTCCAGCACCTCTTTCACATCGCTCTGGATATAAATCGGCGCTTTGTTCGGATCAATACCGCATGCCAAATATTCACTAAGGATTACGCGCGCGCTACGGCGAATATCTTCCGGTGTCGGATGCGTCGTCAGAGAGTGCCAGTCCGCAATAAAGAACATAGACTCATACTCATTCTGCATCTGCACGAAACTCTTGACAGCACCAAAATAGTTACCAAGGTGCAAATTACCCGTAGGCCGTATACCTGATATTACTCTTTCCATAAGTATTCAGTATTCAGTATTTAGTATTCAGTATTCAGTATTCAATATTAGTTAATCATTCAATCGGCACGTTCCGATAAATCTTTTGGTCAAGGCACGTCAGCGTCTCCGTATTGGCTACACCATTTATTTCCTGTATCTTGCCGTTCAGAATACGCATCAAGTCTTGGTCGTCCTTAGCAAATACTTTCACCATCATCGAGTACGCACCGAGCGTAAACTGCGTTTCTACTACTTCCGGAATTTTCTCCAGTTCTTTGGTCACGGAGTTGTACATCGACCCTTTTTCCAGCCTAAGACCGATTAGGACGCACAGGTTATAACCGAGCATTTTCGGATTAACTTGATAACCGGAACCGAGTAATACCCCATTTTCCAACATTTTCTGCACGCGTTGATGAACAGCTGCGCGACTAACACCACATTCCTCCGCCACATCTTTAAAAGGAGTTCGTGCGTTTTCTGTAATAACTCTCAAAATCTGACGGTCTAATTTATCGATTTTTTCCATACAATTATTTAATTTAGCATGCAAAAGTACAACTTTTTTTGGATATATGCAAGTTTTTTACTACTTTTGCAGCGATTTTTAGTAAAAAATAGCACTTTTAGGTAGAAATATGTCACTTGAGGAGTATATTGAACAACACAGCTCACCGGAAAATGAAGTATTGGCTGCCATAAATCGCAGTACGAATATCCATGTTCTGAATCCACACATGTTGTCCGGCCAAGTGCAGGGACGTGTACTGTCTTTTCTATCACAGATGATACGGCCTAAGCGCATTCTTGAATTAGGCACTTTCACGGGCTACTCTGCCCTTTGCCTGGCGGAAGGCCTGCTTGAAGGCGGTGAGCTTATCACCATTGAGCATAACGACGAATTGGAAGAGATTATTAGGCGTAACCTTGCTCGTTCTCCGCTTGGTGCACAAGTCGATTTGCGTATTGGAGATTGCAAATTAGTGATTGAAGATTTGGAAGGTCCCTTCGACTTGGTGTTTATTGATGCGGATAAGCGGGAATACTGCGCGTATTATGACTTGGTATTCGATTTGGTGCGTCCCAGTGGCTGGATACTGGCGGACAACACTCTCTGGGACGGACACATCATCGACTCGGCTTACGACCGTGATAAACAGACTCTTGGCCTACGTGCCTTCAACGACCGTATAGCCGCTGATTCGCGCGTGGAAGAGGTTATATTACCTATCCGCGACGGACTAACATTGATACATAAAAAATAATAAACAATATGACAAGCAACGAATTTAAACATAACGCACGTAAGTTCTTTCGTGAACAGCTGCGTTTGGCGGACTATATCGATGTCAATGCCGCCAGTGAGAATATACGCAATAACATACCTTTCCGCGGACCAACAATTTACATTCTCTTCGCAGCTATCGTCATTGCCAGTGTCGGGCTGAATGTCAATTCTATTCCGGTCATCATAGGCGCCATGTTAATTTCGCCGCTTATGAGCCCTATTATCGGCTTTGGTATGGGACTTGGCACCAATGACACGAAGTTGCTACTCCGTTCCCTCAAGAACTTAGGCATCATGTTCACTATCAGTCTGATAGCTTCGACGCTCTATTTCTTGGTAACACCGCTTGAGACGGACAATCCCACAGAATTGCTTGCGCGTACGAATCCTTCTATCTACGACGTAATGATTGCTTTCTTTGGTGGCGTAGCAGGTATTCTGGAACTCTCACGCAAAGAAAAAGGAACTGTTATCTCCGGAGTAGCAATTGCTACTGCCTTGATGCCGCCTTTGTGTACTGTCGGATATGGCATCGCACAACTTAATTGGCATTACGCCGGAGGTGCCTTGTATCTCTTTTTCATCAACTGCGTCTTCATTGCGCTGGCTACCTTCTTGGTAGTTAAGTTCTTAGGCTTCCCATTGGCGGTAGAACAGGATAAATACTCAAGGAGAAAGATTATCAGTTATAGCCTGCTCATCCTTGTCGTTTTAGTGCCCAGCGTCTTTAGTGCTTATAACATCGTTCGCGAAAATAAGTTTTCCATCGAAGCGCGGCATTTTATCAAAGAAAACCAAACTATCGGCGGAACATATATCTTCAATTATACCATTGACACCTCTGTCAAGCCATATAAACTGACCCTGCGTCTTGCCGGAGAGAAACTCAGTAACGATTGTCGCGCAGCCTTATGTGCAGAGGCCGAGAAATATGGTATAGCCCACACGCAGCTTATTTTCCACGAGGATGCTACGATTGATTTGCACCGCCTTAGTGAAACGGAAATCATGAAGGACTGGCTGGCTTCCACCGAAGAACAAATGCGTCAAAGAGATGACTCTATTCGTGTGCTCAATGCGCAGATTGAAGCTTTTGAGGCATTACGTCTTCCAACAAAACAAATTACTGCCGAACTGCGTGCACAGTGGCCTGAGATTTCGGAAGTTACACTTGCTCGATCGGACAACTCCGTTATCGTACTTCTTAAGACCCAAAAGCCCCTTTCTGCTGATAACCTCAAGCACATTCAGAATTGGCTCACCGTCCGTCTCCAAACTAAGAACGTCGAAGTTCTCGTTCGCTAA
>JAEDLW010000042.1:0-13985 GCA_016295035.1 Paludibacteraceae bacterium | reverse complement strand
GACCAGAGGGAGGTGGTGAGAGATAAGGAGATTAATAGGAGAAAGGTTTTGTGAAGGGATAAGTTGATAAAAGACTTAAGGCCTTCGAAGAGAGAAAAATGTTTATTCATGGTTGTAATTATTTATTCAAGGTTAATACTGGGCATAATGACTCGAAATCATTAAGCGCGCAAAGGTACATATTTTTGGGGAAATACGCAAAAGAAAAAGGGGAAAAAATGACAAACTATGTTGTATAACATAGTAATTTAACAAGTATTAAGAAAAATAGGCTGTGGGTGAGTTTGGAATTAACGATTAGTTACAGTATCCAAAAATGGGGCACATTACACTTGATCCTAATTGTAGCGTACCGCGAATCCTGTGTTAATCCTGTGTTAATCCTGTGTTAATTTTGCGTTAATGCAATGGAGGCATCTGGACGAGTTAGGGGAGGTAGTAATTACGGATGGTGTCGCAGACGCCGAGTGGGTTGCGGAGAAGAGGTTTGGTGGAATAGAAGCACTCACCCTCTATTTGCGGGATAGTGCGGTTGATTTTCATTTGTCGGTCAATCTCATTGCCGGTACGCCAAGCGGCAGCTTCATTTTCACTACCAAGTCTGTAAGGCGCCATACCGATATAGAGTTTGCAGAATGTGACAGGCACGGGCGAAGGATGAATGTTATCGTCACGCGAAGCCGGTGGAACGATTTCCTCGGTAGTAAGGCGACGGAAAGATTTTTTTGCGTATTCGAGATTGGCTTCGTCCACTCTCTGTGCCCACCAATGGGCGAGTGTATTATAATCGGCTGCGCGATTGCCTATATGCCAATAGAGTTGCGGACAAACGTAGTCAATCCATCCTTCTCTAATCCAGTAGAGCACATCGGCATAGAGGTTGTCGTAGTTGGTCAGTCCTGCTGTGGTAGCGCTACCGAGCGAATCTCGGGTGTTATTGCGCCAGACGCCAAAGGGAGAGATACCGAATTCGACATCAGGTTTAGTAGCTTTGATGGTTTTGGCGATGTCTCGGATAGCCATATTGACGTTATTTCGTCTCCATTCGCGGATGTCGGTAAATCCTCTTGGATGTGCTTCGAAGCAGGCTTTATCGGGAAGAGGAAGTCGCGGTTTGGGATACGGGTAGAAATAGTCGTCCATGTGTATGGCATCGATGTCGTATCGCGAGACGATGTCTTCGACGACGAGGCAAATCCAGTGGCGTGTTTCATCAAGTCCGGGTTCGAAATACCATTGTTCTCCGTACTGCCAGAACCAATCGGGATGTAGTTTCATGAGATGGTTCGCGACGAGTTGGGATGTATCCATCATGCTAATCGTGACGCGATACGGATTGAGCCAGGCGTGGACTTGCATATCCCGGTCGTGGGCTTCGGAGACGATAAATTCGAGCGGGTCGTATTGGTCATCTATACCTGCGAGGAGGCTGCCGTTATCCTGCCAGTAACCTTGTATGCCAGTAAGCCAATGCGACCATGGTTCGAGTTCAGACCAATAGAGTGCATCAGCGGTTGGGCGGACTTGGAAGATGACAGAGTTGATGCCGATGGATTGCAGGCTGTCAAGGATATCTATGAGTTCTTGCTGCTGCGTGGCGGGATAGCCGATAGCGCCAGTTGACGGCCAGTCGATATTAGCAACCGTAGCGATCCATGCACCACGAAAGGATACTTCCGCTTGCGCAGGTGTGATGAATAATGAATAATGAATAATGAATAATATTATTGTGATGTATACCTTGCGCATGTACGGTTTATTTAATGGAAGTAGTAACTACACCATTTTCCACGTAGAAGATTTTGGCGGATTCGTCGGGTTTGAGGATGGTAGTCAAATGCTGGCGATCGGTATCGGTAATGAAAATCTGTCCGAAGCGATCTGACTGCACGAGATGCACTATCCGTTCGACTCGCTCGGAGTCGAGTTTATCGAAGATATCGTCGAGAAGGAGAATGGGATATTCTCCTTTTGAAATTTGTGAATTGTAATTTGTTAAATATAGCGCCTGCGCCAATTTCATAGCGAGGAGGTAGGTTTTTTTCTGTCCTTGGCTGCCGACGCGCTTGAGTGGATAATCGTTTTCTCCATCGGTAAGGAGCATCTCAAGTTCGTCCTTATGAATGCCTTGCGAAGTCCACCCGAGTATAAGGTCGCGCTGGCGTGTACGGCGGAAAGCCTCTGCCAAGTCACGGTCTTGCATCTGGCTGATATAAAGCAGTTTAACCTGTTCTTTATTGCCACTAATTGCGCTATATACTTCCTGAAAAACGGGCAGGAAATCGTCGATAAATCGGCATCGTGCAGCAAAGATATATTGTGCGGGTTCGATGAGTTGTTCGTCGAAAATCTCGAGCAAAGAGAAGTCCGGTTGCTCCTGCCCTTCGAGTTGTTTAAGAAATGCGTTTCGCTGTTTGAGGACGGCATTATATTGAGTCAAGTTCTCGAGATAGCGTTTGTCCTGCTGAGAAATAACGGCGTCCAAGAAACGACGCCTTTCGTCACTTCCTTCTTCGACGAGTTGATTGTCCTGCGGGCAGACCATTACCAAGGGAATAAGACCTATGTGGTCAATGAGGCGTTTATAGTCTTTTTTTCCGCGTCGGAAGGATTTTTTCACACCCCGTTTGATGCCGCAAGAAAACGTTTCTTCTCCATAAGTTCCCTGCACCATCGCCATTTCTTCTCCATGCGTAATATTCTGACTATCAGACGATGAGAAGGCTGATTTGGTGAAAGAAAGGAGATAAATAGCGTCAAGCAAATTGGTTTTTCCTTGCCCGTTAAGCCCAATAAAACAATTGAGTTTATCCGAGAAGTCCAAGGAAGCTTCGCGGATATTTCGGTAGTTCAATATTTGTAAGTGGTTGAGCACTTTTTCACAAAAAATCGCGCAAAGGTACAACTTTTTTTGCACATATGCAAAATTATTTCTATCTTTGCAGCAAATTTGGAAGAGAGATGGCAAAAATTCTCATCATAGATGACGAACGTGCAATTCGTAACACGCTCAAGGAGATATTAGAGACGGAGGATTACGAGGTTGACGTAGCAGAAACGGGTGATGCGGGTCTGGCTAAAGTGGGCAAGACTTCTTACGACCTTGTTTTCACGGATATCAAGATGCCCGGTATGGACGGCATTGAGTTTTTGGAAAAATCTCAGTTGCATTGTCCTGTGATTATGATATCCGGTCACGGCAATATAGAGACGGCCGTTGAAGCGATGAAGAAAGGTGCTTGGGATTTTATGGAGAAGCCACTTGACCTGAACCGTCTGCTTCAAATGACGAAAAATGCCGTTGCCTATGGGAGTGTACGCACGGCATTGAAAGAAAAGACAGAGGAATTACAACAAATTCGCAAACAGGTTGGTGCGCGCTATCAGATGGTTGGTGAGTCGGCAGCAATCACGCGCGTGCGCGATATTATAAACAAGGTAGCCGGCACGGAAGCTCGCGTTTTGATTACGGGCGAGAATGGTACAGGTAAGGAAGTTGTGGCGCATCTGCTTCATGAGCAATCGTCACGCGCGAATGGTCCTATGGTGGAGGTAAACTGTGCTGCCATTCCGTCAGAGTTGATTGAGTCGGAGTTATTCGGTCATATGAAAGGTTCGTTCACCGGAGCCATAAAAGACCGAGCCGGTAAGTTTGAACAGGCTGACGGCGGTACGCTTTTTCTTGACGAGATAGGCGACTTGAGTTTGGCGGCACAAGCCAAAGTGCTTCGCGCACTTCAGGAAAATGAGATAACGCGCGTTGGTTCAGACAAGACAACGAAAGTGAATGTACGCGTTCTGGCAGCTACGAACAAAGATCTTCCGAACGAAATCAAAGCAGGGAATTTCCGCGAGGACTTATTCCACCGTTTGAACGTTATACCTATCTGCGTACCGGCACTTCGTGAGCGTTTGGAAGATATTCCTTCGTTGACAGCGTACTTTACCAAACAAATATGCGCCGAACAAGGATGGAAAGAAAAGACTTTTGCTCCTAATGCTATTGAGGCTTTGCAGCAACACGATTGGCCGGGTAATATCCGTGAATTGAGGAATGTGATAGAACGATTAATTATTCTGGCAGGGGATGAGATCACGGAGGAAGATGTGAAGAATTTTGCATAAAGAAAAGACTATTTATATGTTTGTTATTGGCATTGCCGGCGGCACCGGCTCAGGAAAGACAACTGTTGTTAAGAAACTGATTGAACGCCTTCCAAAAGGCGAAGTAGTTGTATTGCACCAAGACTCTTACTACAAGGATTCGAGTAATGTACCTGTGGAAGAGCGTCAGAACATCAACTTCGACCACCCGGATGCATTTGACTGGCAGTTGCTTGAGGAGCATATCCACGATCTTCGTGAAGGTAAGAGTATAGAAGAGCCTATCTATAGTTATATCACCTGTACACGTTCCGAAGAGACCGTACATATCGAGCCGAAAGAGGTAGTAATATTAGAGGGAATTATGGCACTTCGCGATAGCAAACTGCGCGATGAGATGGATTTGAAAGTGTTCGTAGATGCGGATGCCGATGACCGTTTAGTGCGCGTTATTAAGCGCGATATAGTAGAGCGTGGTCGTACTGTAGAAGCCGTGATTGAACGCTATGGCAGAGTGCTGAAACCGATGCACGAACAATTCATTGAGTCATGTAAGCGCTATGCGGACGTTATTATTCCTCAGGGCGGTCACAATAACCCTGCCATAAACATGATGACTAAGTTTATCAAACAACAACTGCGCGAGCAGCAACAAATGGCTAACGGCGAATATCGAGTAATTTGAGCGATTTTAAGAAGATTTTTGAGCTATTTTGGGTGTATCTGAAAATAGGTACATTCACTATTGGTGGCGGGTACGTGACACTCACCTTAGTTCAGCGTGAGATAGTGGATAAGTTGCATTGGGTTGAAGAAAAAGAGTTCATGAATATGTTGGCCTTGGCCCAAGCTGCACCAGGATTGATTGCAGTGAATACGGCTATATTTGTAGGTTGGTGCGTAAGCAAGGGCAAACATCGTTGGGCCTATATCATGGCTGCAGTTCTTGGTGCTGTCCTTCCGTCGATTATTTGTATTTTGGCGATTGCCATTTTCTTTACGCAGTACAAGAATCTTCCAACTGTAGAGAGTGTGTTTAAGGGTGTTCGTCCGGCCGTTGTAGCATTGATAGGAGCAACTGTTATTCGTTTAGCGACGAAAGTATAAAGTTAATGGTTTACTTGGAGTTATTCATATCATTTCTGAAAATAGGGCTGCTTGGCTTTGGCGGCGGCATGTCCATTATCGCTTTGATACAGATTGAAGTGACCAGCCATGGTTGGATGACGGAGACCGAGTTTCTGGATATAGTGGGCATAAGTCAAGTGACTCCCGGTCCGATAGGTATGAACTGCGCGACCTACGTAGGTTATACAGCGACAGGCAGCGTATGGGGCAGCCTTATTGCTTCCGTAGCGATAGTTATTCCGAGTTTGATAATCATGCTTACAGTCTGCACTATTTACATGAAGATACGCGACAAGTGGTCTGATAACAAGGTGTATCAGGCCGTGATGCGATTTATACGTATCGCCGTTGTATGCTTGGTTGCTTTTGCGGCATATCGTTTGTGCAACAAAGAAAGTTTCATTGACACAACGAGTTACGTGCTTTGCGCAGTTGTGGGTATATGCAGTCTGTTGCCTCTGCTGAAAAAGCCACTGCATATTGAGAATCCGCGATGGGTACGGGTAATAGACGTGCTCAGCCACCCTATTCTACTTGTAGTAGTGGCGGGTGTTACAGGAGCGATAATGTATTAGCGATTATTTGTATGCGTCAACGATGTGTTTGACAAGCGGATGGCGGACAATATCTTTCTGATTAAATTCGACGGTAGCTATCCCTTTGATGTTAGCGAGGCGCTCGATAGCGTCGCGCAGTCCTGAGTGCTGCGATGCAGGCAGGTCAATTTGGGTAAGGTCACCTGTGACAATCATTTTACCGTTTATGCCGAGGCGTGTAAGGAACATCTTGAGTTGGGATGCGGTAGTATTCTGCGCTTCGTCAAGAATGACAACGGCGTCAGAGAGTGTACGACCGCGCATAAAAGCAAGCGGTGCAATCTGGATAACGCCTTTTTCCATGTATTCATTGAGCTTAATACTCGGAATCATATCCTGCAACGCATCGTAAAGCGGCTGTAGATATGGGTCAATTTTCTCCTTCATATCTCCAGGTAAGAATCCAAGTTTTTCGCCTGCTTCGACGGCGGGTCGTGAGAGGATAATACGCTTTACCTCTCGGTTTTTGAGAGCTCTAACGGCAAGCGCGATGGCTGTGTATGTTTTACCCGAACCTGCAGGGCCAATAGCAAAGAGTAGATCATTATCGTCATACTCGGTAACAAGGCGTTTCTGATTGACTGAACGCGCCAAGATGGGTTTACCATTAACGCCGTGGAGGATTAAGTTATCGTGCTCCACCGCATGAGGACGCTCACCGTGAATAAGTTGGAGGATTTGCTCTTCGTTTAGTGTGTTATGCTGTGCGCAGAAATTCTCAACTGCTCGGAGGTTAGCCGCAAATTTATTAACAGCGGCGTCAGATCCAGACACCTTTATTTGGTATCCGCGCGCAACGATACGCACGTCCGGATGCTGGTTCTTGAGGCATATAAAGTTTTGATTATTGACACCATAAAAAGTCGGCGTATCAATATTTTCCTGAAGTGTCAGAATAGTTTCCATGTTATAATTGGTTGTACTGAGGTATTGAGTTTATGTATTTAATGGTATTGTCATCAACAAATGCAATAACCGTTTGCGGACCATTATGGAGAAGCAAATATGGCACTCTAAGTTTGCGATTATACGTCGCGGCTTGGTCGAGTGTTTTTTGAGTGAGCGGAACCGACTCCGCCTTGCACTCAATGAGCATAAGAGGTTGCATAGCGTTGTTATAGACAATCGCATCACAACGTTTTTGCAGGTCTCCGACCTTAATCGGTGCTTCTACGGCAATCAGAGATGCAGGATAACCAAGTTGCTCCACCAAATGGTGAAGCAACTGTTGTCTAACCCACTCTTCGGGTGTGAGGCGCACCCATCGTTGGCGCCATTCGCAAAAGATTTGTTCCTTTCCGTTGAAGATGCGGGTTCTCATACCTATTTGAGGTAATTGTCTTTAAGCGAACATGTACGGTTAAGTACGAGGTGTTCGGCATTTGTGTCCGGATCCACAACGAAGTATCCCTGTTTAAGGAGTTGGTAGTGGTTTTCCTGCTCTATGCCGTTCACGATAACCGGTTCGTGAAGCTCATTTCGGAGTGAGCCTTCAATCTTTATATTCTTAACGATAAGGCTTTCGGGATTGAGCAGATCACGGAAGTCGCCATCTTCAGCAGATGGGTTCTCAACAGAGAAGAGCCTGTCGTACAAACGCACTTCGGCATCCAGACAGGAGTTACACTCTACCCAGTTAATGGTGGCCTTTGTTTTGCGGTTACCGCCTTCTGTTCCGGATTTGGACGTTGGATCATAGGTGGCATAAACGGTCGTTATATTGCCTGCCGCATCTTTCTCACAGCCCGTAGCCTGGATGATATAAGCATTTTTGAGTCGCACTTCGCGGCCATTAGGAGAAAGGCGATAGAATTTATTGTCCGCTTCCTCAAGGAAGTCACCACGTTCAATATACAATTCGCGCGCGAAAGGCATCTCCCGGGTTCCAAGTTCAGGATGTCCGTCAATATTTTCACCGATAAGCACTTCGCCTTTACCTTCGTAATTAGTGAGGACGAGTTTGACAGGATCAAAGATAGCGCAAACACGTGGAGCAGTTTCTTTGAGGTCCTCTCGAATAGTGTGCTCGAGCAAGCCCTGGTCAATCATTCCTTCGACCTTGGTATAACCGATGCGGTCCATGAAGTTACGAATAGCAGATGGTGTATAACCACGGCGTCTCAGTCCACAGACTGTCGGCATTCGCGGATCGTCCCAACCGGCTACGAGTTTTTCCTGTACTAATTGCAACATTTTGCGCTTTGACATAACCGTGTAAGTTATGTTAAGTCGGTTGAACTCGCGCTGTTTAGGTCGATAATCAGGTCCGTAAGGAGATAGTCCGCAGAAGTTCGGACCGGAGAATTGGTCAATAAAATAGTCGTAGAGTGGACGGTGCACTTCGAACTCGAGTGTGCAGATAGAGTGCGTAACTCCTTCGAAGTAGTCGGATTGTCCATGTGCAAAATCATACATAGGATAGACATTCCACTTTCTACCTGTACGATGATGTGGATGCGAGGTGATGATGCGATACATAATCGGATCACGGAAGTGCATATTAGGATGCGCCATGTCAATCTTTGCGCGTAGTACCATTTTTCCATCCTCAATCTCTCCTGCCTGCATAGCCTCAAAGAGCCTGAGATTTTCCTCAACAGGACGGTCGCGATACGGCGAAGCTACACCGGGTTCAGTAGGTGTGCCTTTTTGCTCAGCAATCTGCTCGGGAGTCTGTTCGTCGACATATGCCTTTCCTTCTTTGATGAAGCGAATAGCCAAGTCGTAGAGTTGCTGGAAGTAATCGGAAGCGTAGAATATTTGTCCCCATTTGAAACCGAGCCACGCAATATCGCGCTCAATAGTTTCAACGTATTCGGTATCCTCTTTGGCCGGATTAGTATCATCAAAGCGGAGGTTGCATACACCATTATATTTCTCGGCGATACCAAAGTCCATGCAAATGGCTTTGACATGTCCGATATGTAGATAGCCGTTTGGTTCCGGCGGGAAACGAGTTTGAATACGTCCGTCGTTAACACCTTCAGCGATGTCTTTTTCTACTATTTGTTCAATAAAATTGAGACTACGTTCTTCGTCCATATTAGATACCCTTTATGACGCCACGTGGCGATGATTTAACAAAGTTAACGATATAGTTGCGATCCTCGGATTCGGGGATAGTTTCGTTTATAAGCGCGAGCGCTTGCGATACATTGAGGTCGGACTGGAAGAGGATGCGATAAATGGCATGTATCGCTTCAATTCGTTCGTTGGAGAATCCGCGACGATGCAATCCAACAGAGTTGAGACCACAATACATAATCGGGTCGCGTCCTGCCATAACAAACGGAGGAACGTCCTTGAGTACTTTAGTTCCACCCTGTATCATGACATAAGAGCCAATGTGACTGAACTGATGCACAAGTGTTCCGCCTCCAATAACGGCGCAATCGTCCACCACCACTTCACCCGCGAGTTGAGTCGTATTAGACATAATAATATTATTACCGAGAACGCAATCGTGCGCCACGTGGCAATATGCCATGATGAGGTTATTGTTACCTATAACTGTTTTCTCTTTGGAGAACGTTCCCCTGTGGATAGTGACGCACTCACGCAAGACGTTGTTGTCACCGATTATGGTGTAAGTCAGTTCGTCATGGAACTTTAAGTCCTGCGGAATAGCTCCAATAACGGCAGACGGGAAGATGTGACAGTTTTTGCCAATGCGTGTGTGTGCGCAGATAGTTGCGTTGGCATCAACTATGGTGCCAGCACCTATTTCCACGTCGTCATCAATGAAGACGAAAGGTCCTATCTGTGCTGTTTCATCGATTTTTGCGTTCGCGTGAACGCTGGCTAATGAAGATATCATATTGTTTATGATTTATGATTTCAAATTTATGATTTGTAAGATTTGCTTAGCGCAAGCGGTATTGAAGCCATGTCCTGGACATGTTGCTTCGATACGTCCCCTGATGCGTTTGCCGATAAGAGCCAAGTCCCCAATGACATCAAGCAGTTTGTGTCGCGCCGGTTCATTTTCATACTTAAGTGGACTTAAGTATCCAAGTTTGGATGCATCGATATGCGGCTGGTTGAGTTTATCAGTCATATAATCGAGCGACCGCTGCGACATTTTCTTATCGTATATTACAAGTGCGTTATTCAGGTCACCACCTTTGATAAGTCCGAGCCGCAGCAACCATTTAATCTCCCGCAGAAAGCAGAAGGTACGCGCTTCTGCCACTTCCTTCGGAAACGTGGAAAGGTCGGTTAGTTCAGCCCGTTGGAGGTGTAAGATTGGCGACGGATAATCAACATCCACGCTCACCTCATACCTATCACAAGGTGAGATGGTCATTTTACAGCCTTTGCCGTTATCAAAATACAAGGGCTCGGTTACCACCCACTCGTCTGCTTCTGCCTCTTGGGTAAGGATACCAGCTTGTAACACGGCATCCACAATCGGTTTGGCACTACCATCAAGGATGGGTACTTCAGGTGCATTCACTTCAATGAGGCAGTTGGTTATATTGAGAGCATAAAGCGCAGAGAGTACATGTTCAACGGTTGACACCTTCCATTTGCCACTCTCGAGCACGGTACCTCTGCTGGTTTGCGTAACGTAAGACGCAAGTGCCGAGTGCGTCGGTTGGTCAGGAAGGTCTACACGGCAGATACGAATACCGTGATTTTCCGGTGCAGGACAAAAATGCGCCGTGATAACGATACCGGTATGCAGGCCTTTACCTGAGAGGGTGAAATCCGTTTTAAGAGTCTGTTGCTTCATGTTACTCTTTGTTCTTAAGTTGTTTTTCGAGATCGGATACCCTACGCATGATGTCCGGAAGCTGCTTAAATCCTGCTGTGCATTTACGCCAAGCGAGTGCATCAAAAGCTGGAGCACCTTGATAGAATCCCGGTTTGCGAGGATTGGAATGGACACCGGATTTAGCGCCAAATACGCAGTGGTCAGCGATTTCAATATGTCCGTTTACTCCAACTTGTCCAGCAAAGATACAATGGTCTCCAATAGTTGTGGAGCCAGCAATACCTACTTGCGCACAAAGGAAGCAACTCTCGCCAACGATTACATTATGCGCGACTTGGACCAGATTATCAATCTTGGCATTTTTCTTGATGCGTGTTGAGCCCATCATTGCACGGTCAACGGTTGAGTTGGCGCCTATTTCAACATCATCTTCGATAATAACATTACCTATCTGCGGCAGTTTCTGGTTCACTTCATTGGCATCGGGTTCAAAACCGAAGCCATCTCCGCCGATTACGACTCCAGCGTGAAGGATGCAATCTTTACCTATTTCGCAGTTATAGTACACTTTGACGCCGGAATAAAGAATGGTGTTATCGCCAATTTTGACATTGTCTCCGAGATAACAATTGGGATATATTTGCACGCCCTTTCCGAGTTGCACATTCTTACCGATGTAAGCAAACGCGCCAATATACGCATCCTCAGGAACTATCACTCCCTGAGCGACAAACGACGGTTGTTCCACACCTTGTTTTGCAGGATTGAGCGTTTTGGCTACGAGTTGCAGTAATTGTCCTATTGCGGCACGAGCGTTCTCGACCACGATGATAGTGGAGCGAGTCGGCAGCGTCTCGGCAGCATCTCGTAAGCCACTCGAAAGAAGTACTACGGATGCATTGGTCGTTTCGAGCTGCGAAAGATACTTCTCTTCACACAAGAAAGAGAGTTGTCCCTCGTGCGCTGATTCCAAAGGTCCTACATCCGACACTTTGCGGTTTTGGTCACCAATGATTTTTCCGCCTAACAGTGTGGCTATTTGCTGTGCACTAAATTCAATCATGTTCTAAACTGGAATAAATAAAGTTTATGTGGTTTACGCGTAAGCGTTTTGAGGTCAAGTATTTCGCTTGCGGAAGCGATATCTCTCACTGTTCCATCGTTATAGAGGATATCAATTGAGTCATCTTTTTCGGAATAGGTATTGCTGGTTGAAACATGTTCGGCATAGAAATAATGAGCATCTGCCGGATCTATTCCGAGCACTTGCACGTAATGGCGTTCGAGCATTGCCTTTTCACTATCCGTCAGCGGTTCAGCGAGAATTCGTCCACGATAGAGCTGTCTATTGGTGAAAGCAGCCGACAGGTAAACGAGCACTTTGTCGTCACACGACATCCACGCTTTGATAGCAGACAAGACATCGCTGTCATCAAGGAGCGCATATTGTTTCATTGCCTCGGAGCCAAGCGCAAAGTCCTTCTTCGACACGTGATTATATAAGAAGTAATGCAAGGCCGGCGCACAGAAGAGTTCAACGCCTCGGTCTGCCAATTCTTTCGCCCGGAGAAGAATTTTAATGAGTAGTTGCTCGGCTGCGACAGAGGTCTTGTGCAGATAGACCTGCCAATACATAAGACGCCGTGCAACAAGGAATTTCTCGACAGAGTAAATACCTTTATATTCCACGACGAGTCGGTCATCCACGACGTTTAACATTTTGAGCAATCGTTCGCTTGCCACTCTGCCTTCTTGAACGCCAGAGAAGAACGAGTCACGGCAGAGATAATCCATTCTGTCAACGTCCAATTGGCTTGAGATGAGTTGGTGGAAGAAGTGTCGCGGATACTTGTCTTTGAATATTGCTATTGCAAGATCCAATGGTCGTTGGGTCCAGAGTTGTTGCTCAGACTTCGGTGACAAGTCAAGGTTGATTTGCTCCATCATAAGGAGCGAAATCTCCTCGTGCGTAATGCCATCAACCAATGTATGCTCCAGCACATGCGAAAAAGGTCCATGTCCGATGTCATGCAGTAGAATAGCTGCCATGGCGCCCGTGGACTCTCCGTCGGAAATAACCACACCTTTATTGCGCAAAGAGTTGAGGCCTTCTTGCATGAGATGCATTGCTCCGATAGAGTGCAAGAATCGTGTATGCATTGCTCCAGGATAGACGAAGTTACTTAAGCCAAGTTGTCTGATACGGGACAAGCGCTGCACATACGGATGCTGCAGTATATCGAAGAGGAGGTCGTTCGGAATAGAAAGGAAACCGAAGACCGGGTCGTTGATTATCTTGTGCTTGTTTACCATTTTGCGATTCGACACACTTCGCAGTTATGCCAACGATATGACAATGACAGACCTATGTGGAAGTAACCATCTCCCCATTGGAAGCGTGATGATTTATTAAGCGGCCAAGCATCCAAGTTTGCATGTCCGACATCCATTAGACCTTGGTGGACAGCAACCGAGATGCCGAGAAAGACACTTCTGCCCAAATAGAAGTTATAACCTATTTCAAGAGGCAACATCGGGAGTACGCTGACTGTATTTCCTGCAGGGATGGAAGTTTTATAAAAATCATAAGTAATATAGCTTACCGCCACGCTAAGGCCTGCATAGAGATAAAATCCGGCACGCGGGAACGGATAGAACTCAACACCTACGTTTGCTTCTCCGAACACACTATTAAATTTACCCTTTCCGGCAGGAATTTTTATAGCATCTTGGACTGTATAACGAGAACTATCATTACCATGTAAGTAACCTGCTCCGAGCGTAAAGCGCCAGTTACAGAAGCGTCCTAAAGGCATGAGATAGCCGAAGTGGATACCACCTCCGATAGATAGATTTTGCGGCTGGAATCCATGCACAAAAGCTTGATCAAGCATGTCTATATCTCCGTAATAATAGATGGCGTTCAGGTTCAAGCATACGCCGTTTGCAACGGAACGGTTTTGAATGCTATATAGACCCGTTTGGTGACTTGCTTTTTTCCCCCACCGAGCATCAGTGTAAAACACGGTACGTTTTTTTTCGTGCGTTAAGGTTTGCGCTTTTGCCTCAGCATAAGACGAATTAGGCATAACGATGCACCATAGAAGCGCGAGAGAAATAATGATTAAAAAGCGTTGAGTATGTGCCATACGTTTGTTATTATGTGATGTGCGCATGCGCGATTCTTCCAAATAGGCTTGCAAAGATACACTTTTTTTTTCAAACCGCAAAATTTTAATATAAAATTCTTTTTTTTTTATTTTTTTGCAAAAAAAACAATAATATATTTGGTCGAATGAAAAAATAGCAGTACTTTTGCAGTCGGTTTTACCGATAAGGTTGTTTACGCAACGCCGCGGTGGTGGAATCGGTAGACACGAAGGACTTAAAATCCTTTGGCCAGTGATGGCTGTGCGGGTTCAAGTCCCGCCCGCGGTACT
>JAEDLW010000079.1:0-3170 GCA_016295035.1 Paludibacteraceae bacterium | reverse complement strand
TTAGCTCAGTTGGCAGAGCATCGGATTGTGGTTCCGAGTGTCGTGGGGAGCTTAAGACGAAAACTCTAATCCGTTGTAACTGAATAAGTTACGGCGGATTTTCGGTTAAAGTGGCCCGAAAATGTCCCGAAAATTCATTCAAAAAATTCGGGAAATAAATCGAACAAAAGCACTAAAATATCTGGCATCGTAACTCTGTTTTCAGCAAAGAAAATGGAGAAAAAAAAATGTCAACTCTTAGTCAATTTTCACCGCTCTTTGCGGGCTATGCCCCAGCGGTAGTGAAACACATTGCGACCGGATGGTTTATCGAGTATTACGTAACCAATCCTTTCACCCAAACATTAGAGCGTCGCAAGTTCCGATTAAACAATCTGCGCAAGCGTTGTCGTACTGCAATGGAGTTCAGAGTGCAGGCGAACACTATCTGTAGCCAACTCAATGTGAAGCTGGCTAACGGATGGAATCCCTTTAACGAGGATGTCAAAACGGAGAACCCGGGCGCAGTACCTATTAAGATTGTTTACGAGCAGTATTTCCGTGACGTGGAAAAAGATCTTCGTCCTGACACCTTACGCGGCTACAAGGCATTCAGTCGTAGGCTTCTTGAGTG
Source organism: Paludibacteraceae bacterium (assembly GCA_016295035.1). Lineage (GTDB taxonomy): Bacteria > Bacteroidota > Bacteroidia > Bacteroidales > Paludibacteraceae > Colicola. Next base: position 2,557 of record JAEDLW010000079.1, on the reverse strand, counting down.
GTGTGATAAGAGAAGCCCAGATATGCTGTTAAAGGACTTCTCTGATGTAATGGCTGTCCGCTATCTGGACGAGCAGCGCCAAAAGAACAATTGGGTAAATGCCACCTTTAACAATAACCTTGTGAGCGCCCAAGCATTCTTTACTTGGTGCGTGAAGAAGAAGTTCATCGAGAAGAACCCATTCTACGGTATTTCCAAGAAGAAGAAAGAAGCCAAGAAGCGTACCATAATTAACGCAGACGCACGTGCTATCATGCGTGAATGGTTTATGAATAATAATCCGGGTTATCTGCTCATCTGTGAGTTGGTGTTCCAATCGCTGATCCGTCCGACCGAAATCAGCAAACTGCGCGTGAGCGACGTTGATTTGGAGCACAAAGTAATTCACTTGGATGGCAGTATAACCAAGACAAAGTACTCGCGTAAAGCCGTGTTGAGCGACGAACTGATTGAGATACTTGGACGCAATATCCAAGGAGCGAACCAAGATGATTACCTCATCAGTAACGGCTACCTGCCCGGCAAAGAGCCTATCAGTTCCCGCATGTATCGCAAGACGTGGGACAAAATGCGTAAGCAGTGCCACCTCCCGGACACCATGCAGCTCTACTCCCTCCGTGATACGGGTATTATCAGCCTGTTTGATAATGGAGCAGACGCAAATACTGTCAAGGGAGCAGCAGACCACCACAACCTCAACATTACGTCCATCTACTGTGACCACGTGGATGACAACCTTGTTGAGAAAGTCCGCAAGCACTCGGCTAAGTTCTAAGAGATTGGCGGTCGGGGATTAGTCCTCGACCAGCCAAAACTCTCCTTTCATCAGTTCTGACATCCCATCTTCCGTGAAGGTAGCGGTTATCTTCTCACAGATATACCGCTGCCCATGGATGACGAACAGCGAACGAACATTCGGGATATCTTTCGCAAGGAACTTGAACTTGTATTTCTTATTGGATGCTATGCGGTGCGTATTGGCATTTGATCCGAACAAGTTAGAGCGCAGGCGCATACTCAAGCCTGTCAGCTCAAAGTCCATCTCACGCGGGTACGTCAGCACATTGTCAATCACCGGAAACAACAACTTCCCGCGCATAGCATTATGGGTGCTACCCGTCCAGAAGCCCATATATAACTTGTCAAAGTACTCTACCGACCTTTCACTTTCGCCTGCTGATAGCTTCTTATCGGCATAGTCCCATGGTATCGTATTATTGGCACCGTTCAGGTACTCGCCACATTCCAAGAAGAAGGCATTGCCTTTGAATTGACCGTCAGCGTACGCTTCATCGACCCATACCGGCACAATCTTCATCTCAATCGTCTCTGCATTCTCATCGACTATAGAGTCACCAAACATATTTACCGGCTCCAAGGTGTTCAGATAGCGGGTATTGCCGGACAAATTGGCAGGCTGATTAGGGTCAGCCAAATACGAGCCATAGTTGCGCAATACAAAGTATGTATCTTCATTCCGGCAATAGTAGAGATAGCTTGGACTCCAGCCGTTGTATTCCTCCTGCACATAGTCCGCTGCACCTCTCATTTCTATATAGAGACGCTGCGCACCATTTACTTCCTTGTAGAATTTGCCATTATTATACGTGCCCAAACTATAGGACAAAATAACGTCCTGCGTTTTCATCATGTCAACGAACCATTTGCAGGAATAGTATTTCCATTTCCGGTGGTTACACTCCGCAAATTTGAGGTTGACGTATTCCCTGTATTTACAAGAACCAGCATCCTCCACGGTTGAGGAGAACTCGTCCACGATGTTCGTTAACTCAACTGTACCCGCCGAAGCAATCGCTTCCGTAGAGAAACGGAACGATATATGCTTCGAAACATGATCGATGTCGAACTCTCCATTGAGGAAATACTCCAACTGTTCAAACAGCTCTGTGAGCGTCCAGTGCGGCAAAGCCGTTGCCCAGTTGAAACACTTCCACGCATATGGGAGCGTATTGCATACGATAAGGTAGCGATATTGACTATCCATCAGCTTTGAGAAATCATACGAATAACCGACCGCGTTGCAGATCTGCTCAAGGAGATAAATGAGATACGGCTGGAACGACAGTCCACGCGTATCGTAATACCACGACGAAGGCCAGTTGTCTGTATCGTTGGTGCGGTTCTGAAGGTTGCCGGTGGAGTTATTGACCCACGGCAAAGCAAGATAATTAAGCCCATTACTTATACTATGCGCTATGTGCGAATTAGCAGGAAACGAGGACGGCGAAGTGTCTGGATAGCCAAGGCTCATTTCATTGATATAGATGATATCGAAATCGTCGGCATAGTTCGAGACGGACTTGCCTTCAAGGAACTGTGTCTTAACCTCAATATCGCTTATCTCCGTGATAGTGATAGAGCCGTGACGATAGAATAATCCATTCCTGATTTCACAGTCAAAAAGCAGTTTCTGCGCCACTACGTCCTTGCGGTTTATATGCCCGAAAATAGCTAAGTTTTCAGGACATCCGGCAAGAGGGAACGTAATCGACAAGGAATAACTGTCAGCACCGGAGAAATACCGATTTTCGCTAAC
>JAEDLW010000078.1:0-3266 GCA_016295035.1 Paludibacteraceae bacterium | reverse complement strand
TCTTCATACATCGCATCGAGGTCAAACTCCTCTTCGATAGGTTGCTTATATGCGGCTATCTCTGCATCTGCAACTTTCACTTCTTCGATCACAGCGTCTTCAACCTCGCGAATATTCTGTTCTATTACCTGCTCATTCGATTTGTCGCTGTTGTCGTTGAATAGGCTTCCGAGTATGCTTCCAGTTGCCTTGCCATCGCTGCCTACAACGGCAATCTGAATATTCTGACCGATATTCGTTCCAGCACCCATTGGCTTCTTCTCAGGAGCATAAAGACCAAGCAGTTTGCGCTTTTCCTTGCTCACTTCGATGATTTGAGCCATAATCTTTGGATCGCCTGCTGTCGTATCTCTTACCGTGATAGTCTCTTCCTGGTCAAACACGTTCTCGTCAGCCACACCATTACTGCTCGTTTTTCGTGTAGTCTCCTTCTTTGTTCCGTACTTGCTCATTTCGTATGACTTCCAAAGCTCTCGCAGCTGCACATTGCACGCATTGACCTCTTCGGCAATCTGATTATCCATATTCTCAACTGTATTGCTTCTCCAATACTTTCTGAGAAGGCTCTTCATCGACTGAACCTTTCTTAGCGACCACTCAAATCCGAATGTCAGTTTAATCTGCTCCTGCACATCATAGTCCGTCATTCCCTTTGCATACCAATCGGATATACGGAAGGCTATTGACTGAACCTGCTCCGTTCCAAAGAACTGACGCATAGTTACAGATTTCTTCACAGGAGTAACAAGCCGATTGTCGTCAGGCATGACCCTCTTGTCGATTGCCACAACCTCTTTCTTCGGTAGCGTTATCTTGCCTGCTTTTTTTGATTCAACATTTTTCTTCATACCTGCTGTTGTCTTAAATTTTCATAGCAAAGTTACAACTTTTATATCAGTTATCAAATGGTATTTGATAAAAGCACCGCATTTTTTCCGTAAAATTATAAACAAATTTTATATAAAATCACACAAATATTTTGCGGTATAAAATATTTTTATTACCTTTGCAAAAAATTTCCTACAACATGAGTACAATCTTTAACACCCAAATCGTTATTGCACGTTCCGTTTTAATCAATTTTAGAGCACGAATCATCATCGACGATGATAACCATTTCTCATTCGTAAGAGTAGATAAAAAAGACGACCTCATGCCTGATTTCGGTATGATAGTCGTCTCTATTATTGATGAGCACATCACGTATATTTACGATATAAATAAGTTCACTGCAATTATATCGGAGTATTCGAATGAGAATGGAGTATATACAATCAAGGCATATAATCCGTTATTCGAAAACACCATTGAGATTGCTGCTACGCCTGCTGAATAGTCTATTTGACATGCTGCTGAATATATGTGCCGGCATCTACCTCATTATTCAGGTTGAATCGTTTTCCGATTCCTAATCCTACTCCATTCTTCTTACGTTCTTGGAGTTGTTTGTGTAGTTCGTTAGCCTTTTGTACATCTTCATCCGTGATGCGTTCTTTCATGTTATAAAGCACGTGCGGTAAGTCTGCCACCATCACATCTGTATAGGCTATACTGAGGCTCCTATAACACCAAAATGGAATCGTAATTAAGCCGCCAAACAGAACCAATGGCTCTCCAAGTATAGGGAATTTCTCTATAACGCTTGCTTTCTTGCCAATTCGAGTTCTTGACGGTATGCCTCGGCTTCCTTCTCCGTCATCGCTGTCCAGATCTGAGGCATATTCATCAGTAATGCCATAGCCAGATAGTATTCCTGCTCCGTTGCTTTTTTTTTTGCTTCGCTCACAATAAGGAGATAATCTTCTCCGTTCATGTGCCAAAAATGGTGGATTATACGCCATTTAAGCCACCATCGCAATTTAAGACCGAAATAGTTGTTAATCAAGATGGCTGCTGCTGTTTTTGCGTAGTACTTTCTCGTTTCTGAATTTCCTCGAAGAACTTGCTTCTCATCATTTTTGTCGATCTGCTTCTTCATGCGCTCATATTCCACGGTAAGTTCGTCAATCTTATCCTGTGTATCAGGGCGCATCCAGCCAATTCGTATCTTCCTGCCGCTTGATAGAACAATCACATTGCTCTTGTCAGCAGTCACATCGGTCAAATCTTTTTGTGTTTCTGCGTTTGCTTGTTTTGGTGCTTTAATCATATTCCTGTCGTTATATTGTTGAAAAACCAATGGGAAGGGACTCGCCCTCCCCATTGTCTTTTATAGATGTTCTACCAACCTCAAACGCGAGTCCGTTTACAGAACCGACCCACCTGCTGCCACACTATGGTCAGCGAGGATATAGACGGACTTGTTCGAGCTGTTCGTGGTAGCAAGAACCTGACCAGAGATGGTCAAACCGAACACTTTGTCGTCCTTGTTCAATGCTGCCGAAAGCATTACGTGCGGGAAGATGAAGGCATCACCGGTACGAGTCTCGATAAATGCAGAGCACTCGATAACATCGCCAGAGTTCTCATAGCCCATACCGCTGTACTTGGTAGTACCATCGCTTCCAACAATATCCTTCAAAGCGGCACCAGTGCCAAACCACTTTTGCAAATCAGCCGATGCAAGAGAAGCAAGAACGGCTTCAAAATTGAAATCGCCAGGCTCGGTAGTGATACCAATAGGCATGTTACTCTGGTCGATATTAATCTTTTCGATAGACACTGCGTCCTGCGATATGTTTACAGAACCACGAATGGTTGCAACTGGGAACCAATCTTCACTCGCAAGTTCTTCTGCCGATACAGTAGGTTCTACACCATTCTTAAATTGGCGGAAATAAACCGACTTAATGTCTGCTACTGCCTTACCAGTAGTCTTGTTTGCTGCTAATGACATAATATTAATTGCTGCTTGTTAATAATTATACACCACGCTTTCGCGTAATATACCGTAAACTTAACTAATTCAATCATGCGTGTACTGCTGAATCCTGGCATCAATCTTCTGTTTTTGAATCTGATTGCCTTTTTTCTGCAAACACATGAAAACTGAATAGAAACTCATGGTTGCCCATGTTGTCCGAATAGAAATCATCCTGATTGAAGTCAATCATGTTAATGCCAGCCTCTTTGTCGAGATGATCATCGCCTAATACTTCATACAGTTTATCTGTTGCGCGTATCAACGTTGGCATGTCCGCTACGAAATGCGCTCGGTCTCTGCATCCCAATTGCACGACACATACCCCCTGATAGAACGGCCCCATGTCGTCTATACCATTCGGGAAAGTATAAACTAAATATGTTCGGTCTTTCTTCTGTTTTGT
>JAEDLW010000041.1:0-14783 GCA_016295035.1 Paludibacteraceae bacterium | reverse complement strand
GCAAGGAATTTATGCAGACGAGTTGTTGCACGGAACAGTCATCGGTACTGATTTATATGTCGATTATTCTACATCAAATGCCTCCACTACGGTTAATACCCGCGAAATGGCCTTTGATGGTAATCTCAATACATTCCTTGCAACATACGAGCGTTCGCAAACATGGGTGGGATTGGATTTAGGCACACCACATGTGATAACGCGTGTAGGTTGGTCTCCACGCAATGACGGACTCGGTCCCAAACGCGTGATGCTTGCCGTGTTTGAAGGTGCTAATTCGCCGGACTTCCTTGATGCGCTGCCGTTATTTGTCGTTAAGGAAAACGGCACTATCGGCGAGATGTCTTATGCGGATGTAAATTGCTCCAAAGGTTTCCGCTATGTGCGATACGTCGGTCCGAATGATGCACGCTGTAATGTGGCAGAAGTGGCTTTCTACGGCCATGCAGGAGAAGGGGATGAGAAGAAGTTGGCACAAGTGACCAATCTGCCAACCGTCAGTATTCATGTGGTGAATAATGCAGAACCATATGACAAGGAACACGAACTGCGTTCGTACGTGTCAATTATTTCCGATAATGGTACTAAGCTGTTGAAAGACAGTGCTTTTGTTCGTCTTCGAGGTAATGCATCTATGGGGTTCCCAAAGAAACCATATCGCATTAAGTTCGACAAGAAATACAGTGTGCTGGGTGCTCCGTCGAAAGCAAAGAAGTGGACGCTGATTAACAATTATGGCGACAAAACACTCATGCGCAATCAGTTAGCCTTTGAACTCAGCCGTCGCCTCGGCATGCCTTATACGCCGTTCTGCGCTTATGTGGACGTGTTGCTTAACGGCGAGTACAAAGGATGCTATCAGTTGTGCGACCAAATTGAAGTGCGTGAGGGAAGAGTGAATATTCAGGAAATGATGCTGGAAGATATCAGCGGAGAAGCATTGACAGGCGGATATCTAATCGAAGCGGATGCTTATGCTGACCAAGAAAAAAGCATGTTCTGGTCGGACAGAGGCACTGGCGTGACGATTAAGTCGCCGGATGAGGACGAGATAAAAACCGAGCAGTATAACTATATCCGCACGGCGTATAGTAATATGGAAAATAACTGGCGTGCGACACTGGATACAAAAACCTTCCTAACGCATTTCCTCGTGGGCGAGATGTCCGGAAATACGGATACGTACTGGAGTGTATATTTTTACAAACACAGAAGCAATGATACTATCTTCACCGGTCCTGTGTGGGATTTTGACTTGGCGTTTGACAACGATAGTAGAACATATCCTATCATGAACCTGTCGGACTATATCTATCGAACGAAAGGCAGCACTACAGGCTATATGAGGACACTTGCTGACCAAGTAGCCGTTCAAGATGCGGCCGGCAAAGCTCAACTGAAAGACATTTGGGGCAAAGCGCGCGAGGCAGGATTGACAGAGGAGAATTTCCTTGCCTATATCGACAAGCAAGCGGAGTTACTGCAGGAGTCACAACGCTTGAACTTCGTCCGTTGGCCAATCATGAATGAATATGTTCATCTAAATCCGACTATTTGGGGCAGTTATGAAGCCGAAGTGAATAATGTGAAGCGCTATGTGAAAGAGCGTATCGCGTGGATGGACAAAAAACTCGGCTATGAGTATGTTCCGTCAAAACTCACAGAGAATGTGCATGCTGATTTTATTGATTATAGCAAGCCGTATGTTGTTTATTCTATGCTCGGCGAACGTATAACAACGGACATTTCGTCGCTTGCGAAAGGCGTATATATCATCGCTCAAGAACAACAAGTTATGAAGGTCGTAATACCATAATATTATGAAGAAAATAGGATTACTAATAGGATGCATTTTTACTTTCCTGATGATGTCAGCACAGGTGTTTCAGCCGGTTACATGGTCGGGTGAGCGAGTAGGGGATAGCGTGCTACTGACGGCAACGATAGAACCCGGCTGGCATATGACACTTATCTCCATAGGCGACGAGATGATAGGCGAAGAATACGCCGAGACCTATTCCGTCACGCTCGCACAAGCTCAGCCTATCCGCTTTAATGCTTGCGACGATAAGACATGCACATCGCCCGAGATATGGGAATATACGTCCAACAATTCATCATTAAGCGGAGCGCCATCATTAAGTTCGGGTACCGAACGCTCATTGCTTATTATTTTCCTTCTTGGTCTGCTCGGTGGCTTTATGGCGATTTTCACTCCTTGTGTCTGGCCAATTATCCCGATGACCGTTTCCTTCTTCCTCAAGAAAGGTGGCGGCATTAAGGACGCGGTGCTATACGGAATAAGTATCGTTATTATCTATGTGGGATTAGGATTGCTTATAACGATAATCTTTGGTGCATCTGCGCTTAATGCACTGTCAACCAATGCGATAGTCAATCTTTTCTTCTTTGCGTTATTGGTTGTCTTTGCGCTCTCCTTCTTTGGCTTATTTGAGATAACCTTGCCAGATTCATGGTCCACCGCTTTGGATAATAAAGCGCGTTCAACAGGCGGTTTCCTAAGCATACTGTTGATGGCGTTTACGTTAGTGATTGTCTCTTTCTCTTGTACGGGACCCATCATCGGCACGCTTTTGGTAGAAGCAGCGGGTAAATCGCTTGTGGCGCCTGCGATAGGTATGTTAGGGTTTGCTATCGCCCTTGCGCTTCCGTTTGCACTCTTTGCTATGTTCCCGAACTGGATGAAGCAGTTGCCAAAGTCCGGCGACTGGATGACTTCGTTCAAAGTAACGCTTGCTTTTTTAGAACTTGCACTATCGCTTAAGTTCTTCTCTGTGGCAGATATGGCATACGGATGGGGTATTCTTCCGCGTTGGCTGTTTATCGCTTTGTGGATAGTGTGTTTTGCGGGGCTTGGTGTGTATCTGATTCGCAAAAGATGGCTTGGCAAAACGCTTGCGATAGTCTCTTTTGCGTTTGTGTTATACCTCATTCCGGGTCTTTGGGGCGCGCCGGTTAAACTTATCAGCGCTTTTGCTCCGCCTATGCCTGTTGAGGAGCGCGAAGTATTTAGTGATTACGAAGAAGGCTTACTCTTCGCGAAACAGCACAACAAGCCTATCTTGTTGGATTTCACGGGATACGGCTGCGTCAATTGCCGTAAGATGGAGGCATACGTCATTTCCAACGATTCGGTACAAGCAAGACTCAAAAACTACGTCCTCATCACCCTATATGTGGACGATAAATTGGATAAAGATGCCGATGGCGAAAGCGAAGGCAATGAAAACAGCCGCTTGCAACGTGAGGTATATGGTTCTAACGCGCAGCCGTACTATATACAGCTGTCTCCGCAAGGCGAAATCATTAGCGAACCATATGCTTTTTCTGTCAAAGTGGACGATTTCCTTAACTGGCTACAATACTAAAACAATCTATATGTTAGCTTTTGACAACGAAAAATATATTCGAATTCAATCGGAGCATATCCGTGAACGCATTGCACAGTTTGGCAACAAACTGTATCTTGAGTTAGGTGGCAAGCTCTTTGATGATATGCATGCCAGCCGCGTGCTTCCAGGTTTTCAGCCTGATAGTAAACTCCAAATGCTTACCCAACTGCGTGATTCGTTAGAGATTGTCATCGTTCTCTCTGCAGAAGATATCGAGCGCAACAAAGTGCGTCAAGATCTTGGTATAACCTATGATGAGGATGTGCTTCGTCTGCGAGAAGAGTTTATGCAGCGCGGCTTCTTGGTTTCGTCCGTTGTAATTACGCATTATTCCGGACAGCGGTCTGCTGATGCATATCGCCAACGTTTGGAGCGTAAAAGTATTCGTGTGTATTACCACTATACGATTGAAGGCTATCCTCATAATGTGGAACTTATCGCTTCAGACGAAGGTTTCGGACACAATGATTACATTGAGACGACGCGACCTTTAGTTGTTATTACTGCCCCCGGTCCCGGAAGCGGTAAGATGGCGGTTTGTCTCAGCCAATTGTATAACGAACATAAGCGCGGACATGAAGCTGGATACGCCAAGTTTGAGACGTTCCCTGTATGGAACTTGCCGCTAAAACACCCGCTAAACGTCGCTTACGAAGCTGCAACAGCGGATTTGCAGGATGTGAATATGCTTGACCCGTTCCATTTGGAGGCTTATGGCAAAACAGCAGTTAACTACAATCGCGACATAGAGATTTTCCCTGTTTTGGATGCACTATTTTCCTCTATTTATGGTAAGAGTCCCTACAAGTCTCCTACCGATATGGGTGTTAATATGGTTGGCTTTTGTATTAGTGATGATGACGCGGTTCGAGAAGCAAGCAAACAGGAGATTATTCGCCGTTATTTCCAAGCCGTTTGCCGTTTGGCCAATGGCGCAGTAAATGAAACTGAGATAAAGAAGTTGGCTCTCTTGCAACAACAAGTCGGTATCAATACGGCATATCGCAAAACGACAGTGGCAGCACGCGAAAGAAGAGCACTCACAGGTGCTTTCCACGACGGACTCTTTGCCCATTGTGCAGCTATTGAACTGCCTGACGGACGTATTATCACTGCCGAAGCGGGCGATTTGCTTGGTTCGTCTGCAGCCTTGTTGCTGAATGCTATGAAGGAATTGGCGGGTATAGAACATGCCGTAAGACTTATTCCTGAGAATATCATCGAGCCAATACAGAAAACAAAAATTAATTACCTTCACGGCAAGAACCCGCGGCTGCATACAGATGAAGTATTGGTTACTTTATCCGTTCTCTCTTTGAATGATGAACGATGCCGTCGCGCTTTGGATACTCTGCCGCAACTTAAAGGCTGTCAGGCGCATTCAACGGTTATGCTTAACTCCGTAGATTGGAAAACCTTTAAGAAACTGGGCATCGATCTTACTACTGATCCCGCTAAAAAATAGATATTTTCTTAATCACTATTCATGATGCTCAAAAATTACGACACCAAAAGGCCGCCCGAGAAGGAGATGATTTTCGGTATTCGCGCCGTCATAGAAGCTATTGATGCCGGCAAAGTGCCTGACAAGATTCTTATTCGCCGCGATATGTCATCCGCTATAGGCCGTGAGTTAATTGATAAACTGGATGCTTATCAACTTTCGGCTTCCGTCCAACGGGTGCCGGTTGAGAAATTGAATCAGTATACAGACAAAAATCACCAAGGTGTTATTGCTTTTCTCAGTCCAATCGAGTTTTATCGTGTGGAAGATATGGTTCAGAACCTATTTGAAGAGGGTAAGACACCCTTCCTTGTCGTTTTGGATGGCGTAACGGATGTGCGTAATTTTGGTGCTATAGCGCGTACATGCTCTTGCGCTGGTGTTGACGCTCTTATCATAGGCACGCGGGGTGGAGCTGCCGTCAATGGCGATGCCATCAAAGCATCGGCGGGGGCATTACACTCCCTTCCTGTCTGCAAAGTAGATAATATGCAGAATGCCTTGCGCTACTTGCGCGATAGTGGTATCACTCTTATCGCAGCGACAGAGCATACCCCAAAAAACTATACCGATGTAGATATGACCGTCCCCGTAGCTATTGTTATGGGGAATGAAGAAAAAGGTATCTACGAAGAGAACCTCAAACTCTGCAATGAGCAAGTGCGTATTCCGATGACCGGAACGATTGAATCACTTAATGTATCCGTTGCTGCAGGAGTGTTTATTTACGAGGTTGTTCGACAGAGACTTCTTTAAGTTCATTCATCTGTTGCTCGAGTTGCAAAGTATAGAGTATAGCCTCTGCTTTGCGTAACTCGTTGCGTTTCTTCTGACCTGGGGCAAGAATATAGGTCTCTGCCGTGATAATACGCTGATTAATCTCGTCCAAACAGCTGTGACTAACGTACGGACCACCCATTGCTTCGCCAGCATATATCTTCCATAATCCGCGTACTTCAACGGTGTAAGGGTTATCTTGCAATATGCGCATTTGAGGTGGAAAAACTTTATATTCTGTTCCCATATAAGATTCTGGCACAGAAGCACTTATCATCTTTCCGAGCACGGCATCGCGCTTAGCATTCAGAGCTTCCAAGCTGAACTGCTTTTCGCTAACATATGGATACGAATAAACAACTAAGTCACGGCGCAGCGGACCTTTATTGTTGCAGCACCAGATAAAGCGAACGTCATCAAACACTGTGTCGCGGATAAGTATATAATCTTCCGGTATGAGCATATCGGCATGCATTGCGTTTTGCAATGCCGCGCGTGCTTCCTTGTTCGTACTGGCTTTGTAAAAACTAATCTGACGTTTTATCTCTTGATCAATGAACCAATCGCGAACTTTTGTCCCATGCTCATTCCAATAGGCAACGAAAGCCTCATCGTCAGGAGCTTGAATACGATACACCGCTTGAGGATGAGACCAATAGTCAATGCTGTATCTTCCCTTAACTTGGGTATAGCGGGCAGGATCAATATCTACAATCAGTATGTTGCGCGTTGGTTTAAGTAAGTCGTCAAACCCAGCAGGAGAGACATTGGTCAGTTTGAAGTATGGCTCCATCTGTGGCAAGCACGGCATATCAGCTGCCATCGTTGCCTTTACCAGGTCATATAAAGTAACGATATCTTCACTATAAGCAGAAGCCGAAACAACCTGCTGTGGATTGGCTAATGTGCGATGCGGTATAACAACTAAACACTCATAGATAGTACCTGTTGCGGATACCTTTGTACCACCTTGAGCACGCTTGCAACCGGTAACACAAACTGCGCACAAAACTACGCCCAAAATCAACCAAAATACATTATTTGTTTTCATAATTATATAATTTTTGTGCAAAAGTACAACTTTTTTTGCACATGTCAAAAAAAAATACTATCTTTGCGCGAAAATGTGCATATAACTTAAAAAATGGCTAATATGCTTGGGAAATTAATTAAGGGCTCGCTTCTTTTTGCAGCGGGCGCAGTAGTAGGAGCAGGAGCGCTTTGGCTTATGTAAAAAGAAATAAATGGAGTTGACAATATTATTGAGCTAATTGATTTAAGATGAATAGCTTTTTAGAATTATGCCGGCATAGACGCTCAATACGCAAATATACATCTCAGCCGGTGGAGCGTGAGAAACTCGATTATATGTTGCGTTGTGCACTGATGGCACCAAGTGGCAAAAGGCTTAATCCATGGGAGTTTGTCCTGGTTACTGACGTGCCAACAATACGTGCTATGGCCCCGTGTAAGGAATACGGTGCTGGTATGTTGGAGACTGCGATGGCGGCTGTTGTAGTTGCCGTTGATGAAAAAAAATCGACTACTGCTCTTTTCGATGGAGCGATTGTGGCGGAACATCTTTTGTTAGCTGCAGAGGAACAAGGACTCGGTGCTTGTTGGTGCCATATAAAGGGGCGTGAAGACGCAGAGACTCTTGTCAAAAAGTTGACAGGAATACCCGAGAACCTCACTGTTATCTGTGTGGTTACCGTCGGCTATAAGGACGAAGAACGCAAGGATTACGACTTGGACAAACTTCTCTATGAGAAAATACACTTCAACAAATATTAATTATTAATTATTCATTTTTCGTTAATTATTGTGAAACCAACAATAGCAATTACAGCCGGAGATATAAACGGCATAGGTTACGAAGTGATTATTAAGACGCTGGCTGACGCGCATGTGTGTGAAATATGTAAACCAGTGGTTTACGGTAACTTGAAAGTGCTTAAAGAGCATGCTTCAACGCTCAGTGATGAATATCATAACTTACAATTCCAATTGGTTCTGTCTCCTAAAGATGCAAAAGACGGCCGATTAAGTATGGTGTCATGCTATCCGGACAATGTGCCTGTAGCTATAGGCCAATCAACGCAAGAAGGCGGTAAAGCTGCTTTTGCAAGTTTGGAGCGTGCCTGCAAGGATCTCAAAGCAGGCTTGGTGGATGCCATCGTTACAGCACCGATTAACAAAGAGAATATCCAATCAGAACAATTCCATTTTACGGGTCATACAGAGTATCTGACTTCCGTTTTTGCTGAAGAAGGAAAGACGGACAGCCTAATGATGATGGTCAGTGAGAAAATGAAAGTGGCATTAGTATGTAATCATACTCCGATAACGAAAGTAGCGCAGATGATAAGCGAAGAACGTATCATACGCAAGCTGACGACGCTAAACAAGGCGCTGAAGGATGATTTCATGATTCGTAAACCGCGTATCGCCGTGTTGGCACTCAATCCGCACGCAGGTGATAAAGGCTTGATTGGACAAGAAGAACAGTCTGTTATCAAACCGGCGATAGTGAAGGCTAATGAGCAGGGCATTATGGCCTTTGGACCGTATAGCGCAGATGGCTTTTTCGGAGCAGGAATGTATACGCACTTTGATGCGGTTTTGGCCATGTATCATGACCAAGGACTTATTCCGTTCAAAAGTCTGGATATGAGTGGGGTGAACTATACTGCCGGTCTTCCAATAGTACGTACCTCGCCTGACCATGGCACAGCGTACGACCTGGCAGGTAAGAATCAAGCCGACCATCTGTCGTTTGCACATGCACTATATATGGCTATAGATATGCTGCATAACCGCGCTATCACAGCAGAGATAAACAAAGACCCGCTGGTTATTCCTGAGCGAGTGGAGAAGGATGATCGCCCACGCGGACCGTTCTTCGTACCCAAAGACTAAGACTAAACAAGATATGACAAGTAAAGAGATTAGACAATCCTTTTTGGATTTTATGGCGAGCAAAGGGCACCAGATTGTGCCAAGTGCTCCTATGGTAATTAAAGATGACCCTACGCTGATGTTCACCAATGCGGGAATGAATCCGTGGAAAGGTATTATCTTAGGCAATGACCCAATTAAATATCCACGTGTAGCGGATAGTCAGAAATGTCTGCGCGTAAGCGGCAAGCATAACGACCTTGAGGAAGTAGGGCGAGACACCTACCACCACACCATGTTCGAGATGTTGGGTAACTGGTCGTTTGGAGATTACTTCAAAGCTGAAGCTATTGATTTCGCATGGGAATATATTGTGGATGTGCTTAAAATAGATCCGGCTAATTTGTATGCAACCGTATTTGAGGGTTCGCCTGAAGAAGGTTTGGCGCGTGATGACGAAGCTGCTTCTATCTGGCTCAAGCATCTGCCGGCTGACCATATCATCAATGGGAATAAACACGATAACTTCTGGGAGATGGGGGATACCGGACCTTGTGGTCCATGTTCAGAGATTCATGTGGATAGCCGCTCTGAAGAAGAAAAAGCAAAAATTCCTGGACGTGAAATGGTGAACAAAGACCACCCGCAAGTGATTGAGATATGGAACATCGTCTTCATGCAATATAATCGCAAAGCTGATGGTTCGCTCGAACCATTGGCCAAGAAGGTGATAGACACCGGTATGGGCTTTGAGCGACTCGTACGTACTATTCAAGGCAAACAGTCAAACTACGATACCGATGTGTTCCAGCCGATGCTTAATAAGATTGGTCAACTGACAGGTGCACAATACGGCACAGATGAGAATATGGATATCGCCATGCGTGTTATCGCCGACCATATTCGTACCATCGCTTTTGCTATCACGGACGGACAACTGCCGTCTAACGAGAAAGCCGGTTACGTCATTCGTCGCATCCTTCGTCGTGCTGTGAGATACGGATATACATTCCTTGGTCAACGTGAAGCATTCCTCTATAAACTGGTGCCGCAACTGATTGACGATATGGGTGAGGCTTATCCCGAATTAGTGCAACAAGAGAAGCAGATTACTCCGGTCATTAAAGCCGAAGAAGAAGCATTCTTGCGTACGCTGGACAAAGGTATTTCCCTGCTCGACAAACTGATTGCCGATGCGCGCAAAGCCGGCAAAACAGAAGTAAGTGGAGTGGATGTCTTTACACTCAAAGACACATACGGTTTCCCGCTTGACTTGACCGAACTTATTCTCCGTGAGAATGGTATGACCACCAATGAGGATGAATACAACAAAGCCCTCGAACACCAAAAAGAGATGGGACGTAGTGCTAATAAACAAGACTTAGGCGACTGGACTGTATTGGCAGAAGGCGATACTGAGTTTGTAGGGTATGATGAACTTGAGTGTGAAACGCAGATACTCAAATACCGTAAGGTGAGCCAAAAAGGTAAAGAATACTATCAAGTCGTGCTCTCTAAAACGCCGTTTTATGCTGAGATGGGTGGTGAAGTTGGCGATAGTGGAACAATCGACGGAGTAAAAGTAATTGATACTAAACGCGAGAATGGTCTGCCGGTACATATTATGATGGAACTGCCGATTGAGCTGAAAAATACGTTCGTGGCAAAAGTGGATGCAGCACGCCGTCAAGCTATCAGCTGCAATCACTCGGCAACACATATTATTCACTATTGCTTGCGCCAAGTGCTTGGTGAGCATGTAGAGCAAAAGGGTAGTTTGGTAACTCCTGAGAGTCTGCGCTTTGACTTCAGCCATTTCCAAAAAGTAACTCCCGAAGAACTGCGTAAAGTGGAGATGTTGGCTAATGAGATTATCCGCCAGGATTATCATCGGGAAGAGAGCCGCCACACACCAATCGCTAAAGCTAAAGAAATGGGAGCAATGGCACTCTTCGGCGAGAAATATGGCGATGACGTACGCGTCATTAAGTATGGTCCTTCTATTGAACTTTGTGGCGGATGCCATGTGGCTTCAACCGGAAAAATAGGTGCTGTACGTATCATCATGGAAACCAGTGTGGCTGCTGGTATTCGTCGTATAGAGGCTGTTACTGCTGCCAAAGTGGATGAGTTGTACTACAAACAGGTAGATATGATGAACGACCTGCGTGCCCTCTTTAATAATGCTCCTGACTTAGCAGGTGCTATCCGCAAAGCTATCGAAGAGAACGCCGGCCTCAAAAAACAAATTGAGGATTATATGACAGAGAAAGTGGTGGCTTATCGTGACCATATCATCAGTAGTGCGGTTGACTATAATGGCATCAAACTCGTGCGCTTGGACGGCGAAGTGGATCCGAATACTATTCGTGCAATGCTGCCGCTTATGCGCGGCAAGTTCGCGGATTTGAAATTTGCCGTTATCGGCGCTACACAGTGGGAAGGCAAACCGATGATATCCGTCTTCCTGAGTCAGCCGTTAGTGGATGCAGGATTGAATGCAGGTGCAATGATTAAATCAGCTGCCAAGCACATTCAAGGAGGAGGAGGTGGACAACCGTGGAGCGCTACGGCAGGAGGTCGTGATGTGAAAGGACTAAATGCTGCTATGGAAGAATTGCTCGCAGCTTTGTAAAATCGTGATAACAAGATAAAGTGATGAAATTTCGACTTCCAACAAGTTATTTGCCTGAGAGAATCCGGTCTGCCGTACGGTTTATGGTTATCGGATTGAGCGGCTCTGTAGTTCAAACGTGGTTTTTCATGGCTGCGTTATGGGCGCTTGGCCAGCCGGAGAAAGGTCTTTGGCAGTACTATGTGGCGTTTGGAATAGGCTTCCTGCTGGAGATGATACCTAACTATTTCTTCTCCAATTGGTACACGTTCGAGACGCGGCCTAACTTCAAGAACGCTGGAGGGTTCGTATTTGCAAGGGCAATCAATCTCTGCATACAATTCGGATTATTGCCATTGATGGTCAAGTGGTTACACCATTGGCGCGACGATTATATCAGCTTGTTGGTAATCTTTATCGCAGGCTGTATCAACTACCTTATTTGCTTATTGTTCTTCAAGAAAGAACTACCTAAAAACGAAACACCTATAAAAGATACACCATGAAAATCTATCAAGCAAACATTCTTTTTACACCATCGCCTGAGAAGTTAGAGGTTCTTGAGCACGGCTATGTCGTTGTTGGTGACGATGGTATTGTGGTTGGCACGTACGCTACGCTTCCTCTCGAATATCAAGGTCATGAAGTAATTAATTTTGGTGACCGGTTGCTTTTGCCGGCAATGAACGACTTACATGTTCATGCACCGCAGTATCGAAATCATGGTATTGCAATGGATATGGAGTTATTGCCGTGGCTCAATACCTATACGTTCCCGGAAGAATCAAAATACAAGGATGTAGCGTATGCTAAGCGTATGTACAGCCGTTTTGTGCATGATTTGTGGAGCGTAGGAACTATGCGCGCTGCTATCTTTGCTACAATACATCCCGATGCGTCTTGTTTGTTGGCAGACTTGTTGAACGAGGCAGGAATGGGAGGACTCGTTGGCTTGGTAGGTATGGATAGGAATGGACCGGATACCCTTAGTAACACAGCTAAAGAGGCTGTGGATGGTACTTTGCGTTTGATGGAACATACCGCATCTATGCCGTTGGTTTCTGCTATTGTGACACCGCGGTTTGTTCCGAGTTGTACTCCACAAATGATGACAGCACTTGGACAGTTGGCTCGCGAGAACAAACTGCCAGTTCAATCACACTTGAGCGAGAACCCCTCAGAAATCGCATGGGTAGCAGAACTTGAACCCGAATCGACATGCTATGGTGATGCATATTTGCGTTATGGTATGTTCGGCCAAACACCAACTTTAATGGCACATTGCTGTTATACCGATGGCGAAGAGTTTGAATTGATGCGCAAAAATCATGTTTTTGCAGTACATTGCCCTACATCTAACTGTAATTTAGGTTCAGGAATTGCTCCTATTCGTCGTTTCCTAACTGCTGGTATTCCGGTGGCATTAGGATCCGATATATCAGGAGGAAGCGGTTTCTCTATTTTCAAAGTGATGCAATATGCCATGCAGATGTCTAAACTGCAATGGCGTAAGTCGCAGCAGAAAGAAGCGTTCTTGAGTTTGAGTGAAGCATTCTGGCTGGCTACTAAGTCGGGCGGATCATTCTTCGGAAAGGTCGGTTCGTTTGAGCCGGGGTATGCGTTTGATGCTGTCGTCGTGGATGATACTGCTCTTAATTTTGACAATTACTCGCTGCCACACCGTTTGGAGCGATATATATATCTTGGAGACGATCGTCAACTGACGCATCGTTTTTGCCAAGGCAAAGAGATTACGGAACCTAAATTATGCTGTTAGAGGAGTATTTACAGAAAGAATCCGACCTCGTGAAGACGGTGAAGGAGCCGATCATCTTCACCTGGATTGTTGCTCCGACAGTTATTTATGGGCGCCATCAGGTGCGTGAGCAGGAGGTCAACGATGCCTATTGCGCAGAGCATGGCATTCGCGTTGTGCAGAGGCAGAGTGGAGGAGGATGTGTCTATGCGGATGAAGGAAATGTAATGGTTTCATATATTTCGCCTTCGACGCATAGTAAGGAAGTCTTTGACGAGTTCTTACATCTTCTCTCCGAAACCTTCCGGAAGATAGGTTATGAGGCTGTAACTACGCAGCACAATGATATAATGGTCAATGGTCGCAAGGTATCAGGAACAGCGTCTTACACGACGCCCACGGGCACTGTGGTTCACGCCTCGATACTATATGACGTCAATTTGGACGCTTTGCAGCAAGCTATTACACCAGCGGCCGAAAAGTTAGCAAAGCACGCCGTACAATCGGTTAGACAACGTGTTATTAACTTGCGGGAAATAAAGGACTTAGGAAGTACTGAAAACTTCCGTAAATTAATAGAAACACAAATTAAATAACGATATGGATATCTCAACCCGTGCGGAGAATATGCCGCAATCGCCTATTCGTAAACTGGCTAAGTATTCCGATGCAGCCAAGCGTAACGGGATACATGTCTATCATCTCAATATAGGTCAACCCGATATCTTAACGCCGCCTTGTGCTATAGAGGCTGTACGTAATATGGATCGGTCTATCTTGGACTACTCGCCTTCACAGGGAACACAATCGCTGCGCACGAAGATGGTGGGGTATTATGCCGAGTACGGAATTGACCTTTCGCCGGATGAGATTATCATTACGGCTGGTGGTAGCGAGGCGATATTGTTCGCATTCTTGGCATGCCTTAATCCGGGAGATGAAATCATCGTAACTGACCCTTCCTACGCGAATTACATGGCTTTTGCTATCTCATGCGGAGCCGTCGTGAAGTCTGTCAAAACCCATATTGAAGACGGATTCAAATTGCCGCCTGTGGAGGAGTTCGAAAAACAGATTACTCCTAAAACGCGCGCTATCTTAATCTGTAACCCTAATAATCCTACAGGGTATCTCTACTCCAAACAGGAGATGAAACAAATTCGCGACATAGTTAAGAAGTACAATCTATATCTCTTCTCCGACGAAGTGTACCGTGAGTTTATCTACACCAAACGTCCCTATATCTCGGCGTTCCACCTCGAAGGAATTGAGGAGAATGTCGTCCTCGTTGACTCTGTTTCTAAGCGTTACAGCGAGTGTGGTATTCGTATCGGAGCATTGATTACAAAGAATAAAAAAGTGCGCGAAGCCGTTATGAAATTCTGTCAAGCACGCCTTTCGCCGCCTTTAATCGGACAAATCATTGCCGAAGCATCACTCTCTACGCCGCAGGAATATATGGAGGAAGTGTACGATGAATACCTCGCAAGACGCAACTTCCTTATAGACCAACTCAACCAAATTCCAGGAGTCTTTGCGCCAACACCTATGGGAGCGTTCTATATCATGGTAAAACTTCCTGTGGACGATGCCGAGAAATTCTGCAAATGGTGCCTTGCTGACTTTAGTTACGAAGGGCAAACAATCATGATGGCGCCAGGTAATGGGTTCTATACAGAGCCGGGTGAAGGAAAGGATCAAGTACGCATGGCATATATCTTATGCAAGGAAGACCTACGCAAAGCAATGATCGTCCTCCGAAAAGCACTCGAGGAATATAATAAGCAATCCAGAAATTAGTATGTGATTAGTATGTGATTA
>JAEDLW010000040.1:0-14898 GCA_016295035.1 Paludibacteraceae bacterium | reverse complement strand
AAAATAAATACATGCCACTCCCAACCCCTTCTATTAACTGCTATTCTTACTAGTAACCTGTATCTTTTTTCTCCCCTCCAACACCTCAAACCACAAAAAATAAATACATGCTGCTCTCTATCCCCTTTATTTACTACCATCCTCCAGTAGCATATATCTTTTTTCTCTCCACCAACACCTCAAAGAACAAAAAAATAAATACATGCTGCTCTCTATCCCCTTTATTTACTACCATCCTCCAGTAGCCTGTATCTTTTTTTCCACCAACACCTCAAACCACAAAAAAATAAATACATGCTGCTCCCAACCCCTTCTATTTACTACTATTCTTACTAGTAACCTGTATCTTTTTTCTTCTTCACAACATTACTCCTACATGCAAAATAAATACATGCCACTATTATCTTTCTCTCCTCTACAGCAGCTTGTTATAACAGTACCCTGTATTTTTTTATCTAAAATCATATAGCCTGTAATTTTTTGCCCAATCGCTTGTGCATGTTAAATAATTGTTGTACTTTTGCAGCCACAAAGAGAAATAAACCATGAATATCAAAACTACCAATCTAATACGCACATCGCAGAGTTGGGATGGTGCACCATTACCGGACTTCCCTCAAGGCAAACCAGAACTGCAAGTAATACGCTTGGATTTTCCTGTCGGAGCGAAAACTGGTTGGCATCATCATACCGTTGTTAACTACGGCATCGTGCAACAGGGGGAGCTAACCATCGTCTGTCAGGATGGCGCAGAACGAACCTTTCACGAAGGGGAAGCGTTAGTCGAAGTCATCGGTACCATCCATCGTGGTGAGAATCGTGGTAAAAAACCGGTGATCCTCAATATGTTCTACTTCTCTATACCTGGAGCAGAAATAACAATCCAACACCCGGAATTGGAACACGAAGCACAACCTCAACCTCAACCCCAGAATATCGCATCTATACCCATCAGCAAAATGGAACAGCGTGTGCAAAAGATGGTACGGGTCATAGGTAATGTATCTCTAAAGCGCAGAGAAATAATTGACCTATTGGGTTTGAAGCAGAAAAGTCGGTGTATCTTCATCAATAACTACCTCAAGCCGGCCGTTGAAATGGGGTATGTCAAAAAACTTATGGGCCATGTCCCTTCAGCTCCTGAACAAGCATACCGACTCACCGCAAAAGGTATAGAGCTATATCATAAATTGACCAAGGAAACAGATTAATAACTTAGTTCCCTTACACTACAATTTGAAAGATATACACAATAAGGATTATTCCGTTGTGTAAACATTCAGAGTGGGGCACATGCCTCGCTCTTTTTTCTTCATTTCCCACCTTGCCGCCCCCACCTTCCGCACTTTACACAACCCTCACCCAACACACATATCCTCTCCACACACCTTCCACAACTTATAGTTTGTATAAATTTCTATTTGCATTTTTATACAAGTCTCCATGTAACTCCAATTCTACTAACAACATACGCTTAAGCTTGTATAAATTATCTACACTTTTTTATACAAGTCACACCGTAACAATCTAATAATAAGTCATATACAGATTGGCTTGTATAAAAGTATACACTTATTTTATACAACCCTTGCGTATATCAAATATTTGTTGTATTTTGGCGCTGATATGTGCCACAATGATGATGCCTATGAATGCTAAATGTGCAAACAAAAAAAACGATTTGCTTGCTTGAGTAAACTCAGACAGACAAATCGTTTTCTTCTTTGCGGAGAAAGGGGGATTCGAACCCCCGGTACCCTTACGAGTACGACAGTTTAGCAAACTGTTGGTTTCAGCCACTCACCCATCTCTCCTTTGTCGGAAGTGGCTCGCACTTCCTCCATTTCGACATCGAAACGCTACGCTGGTTTCTCGTCGATTTGGTAGTAGCTTTCAAAAGCGGCTGCAAAAGTACTGCTTATTTTTGACATACACAAATTTTTGGCAAATAAAAATTGCAAAAAGTGTTTTTTTTTGTTCAAATGGTGAAAAAGCAGTACTTTTGCAGCCGTATTTATGAATAAGAATACCGAAATAGAACGTAAGTTTCTCGTTAAGGACGATAGCTACAAAGCACTATCCATTCGCCACTACGAGATTCGTCAAGGCTATCTGAGCAAAGAGCACGGTCGTACAATTCGTGTCCGCATTCGCGACAATGAAGCATTTATTACGATTAAAGGTCCATCGATTAATGGTGGTCTAAGTCGTTTTGAGTGGGAAAAAGCAATCGATATAGAGGATGCAAAATCCTTGCTGCAACTGGCTTTGCCGGGAGTGATAGAGAAAACGCGGTGGATTGTTCCGGCGGAAAGCAATCAGTCATCAGCTATCGGTAGTCAGTTGTTTTGGGAAATAGATGAGTTCCACGGACGCTTGAATGGCATGGTTATTGCTGAAATAGAATTGGATGACGAGAAACAACGTTTTATCAAGCCCAATTTTATCGGTGACGAAGTGACGGGCAATCCACGGTATTATAACTCAAATTTATAAGGTACTATGAAAAGAAAGAAAAGAAATATCCTGTTGATAGTGATTATGTTTGCGATAGCTGCTTTGGCAGCCGGAGCATTTGCCATCGAGCAGTATTACCGCTTGGAGGTGTGTAACTTCTCCTCTAATGACGGCGAAAGTCATGGTTACTACGTTTACCCAGATATGACAGTAGATAGTCTTGTCTGCTTGATGTTAACGGACTACTCTATCGGTTCGTACACAGATTGGCGTATTCATAGTCGTCAATATGCACTGAGCGAGCCACAAACGGGTTATTATAAGTTCCCTGCCCGTATAGGCGACAAGCACCTGATTGTTCGTTTGCAGTTGGGCCAACAGACGCCTATCAATCTCACTTTTACGAACACTATCCGTACACGTGAACAGTTGGCAAGTCGCATGGGCAAAGCCCTCCTACTCGATTCTGCAGATATTATAGCTCGCTTGGATAGCAACGAGTATCTGGAGCGATATGGCTTCAACAAAGAGACTGCCGTCTGCATGTTCATCCCCAACACTTACGAAGTGTATTGGACGCTGACGCCGGATCAGTTGTTTGATAGAATGTATCGCGAATATAAGGCTTTCTGGACAAAAGAGCGCTTGCGTAAAGCCGATTCTTTGGGCTTGACGCCGATCGAAGTCGCCACTCTCGCTTCCATCGTAGAGAGTGAGACGCACAATGAGAAGGAATACCCTATTATTGCGTCCCTTTACCTCAACCGTTTGCGTAAAGGAATGCCGCTACAGGCTTGTCCAACAGTTATTTTTGCTACAGGCGATTTGAAAATGCGTCGCGTGCTCAAGCGTCATTTGAGAATTGATTCTCCGTATAATACGTACATCAACCGCGGTTTACCTCCCGGGCCGATTCGCTGTGCGATGGGTTCGACTATGGATGCCGTGTTGAATGCACCGGAGACAGATTATCTCTATATGTGCGCCAATCCGGATTGGTCTGGCACTCATATTTTCTCTGCTAAGTACTCTGTTCACGCAGAAGCAGCAAAAGCATACCAACAAGAACTAAACGCAAGACAAATACACTAATATGTCTGTACACACACAAATATCCAGAATGACGACCACTAAGATTCGTCAGATGAAAGCCAACAATGAGAAAATCACGATGTTGACGAGTTACGATTATACGCTTGCATCCTTAGTGGACGAAGCCGGTGTAGATATGTTTCTTGTGGGTGATAGTGCCAGCAATATCGTTTGCGGCAACCAAACCACGCTGCCTATCACAGTAGACGAGATGATTTTTCTCACCAAGGGAGTAGTTCGCGCAGCTCAACATGCTTTGGTGGTATGCGACATGCCTTTCGGCAGCTATCAAGTCAGCGAAGAAGACGGTGTGCGTAATGCCATTCGCATCATGAAAGAGAGCGGCTGCGACGCTGTGAAACTGGAAGGAGGAGAAGAGGTACTTCCAACCGTGCGCCACATTATCCAAGCTGGTGTGCCTGTATGCGGTCATCTCGGTCTGACGCCTCAGTCCGTCAACCAATTCGGCGGTTACGGTTTGCGCGCCAAAGAGAATGCCGAAGCAGCCAAGTTACTGCATGACGCTAAGTTGTTGGAGGAAGCAGGCTGTTTTGCAATCGTATTGGAGAAGATTCCGGCTGACCTCGCCAAACAAGTGACAGAGGCTGTTTCCTGCCCTACTATAGGTATTGGAGCAGGAAATGCCACGGATGGTCAAGTATTAGTACTTCACGATATGTTAGGTCTGAACCAAGGCTTCAAGCCTAAGTTCCTGCGTCATTTTGCACATCTTGCAGACGAAGTGAAGAATGCAGTTGGTACCTATAACACCGCTGTTAAAGAAAGTAGCTTCCCTTCAGCGGAGGAAAGCTACTAATCTTTATTTGAACTTCAGCCCAACAATAACCGGGTCGTGGTCCGAATAGCGGAAGAGCAAATTGCGTTTAGCCGCTTTAGACAGGCACTTGCGGATATCCGCAGGTGCTTCTTTTGGTATGGTTTTATTGATGAAGTTATACTTACTGTAATAAGCTGCTGAGTAATAGTAATCCGTATTCCAGTGAATAGGTGCCACTCCTGTGATTTGTTCCGCCATGGTTGGCGACGCAAACACGCGGTCAAGGCTACCGCATAGACTGTGGTAAGAATAAGAATAGTCCAAACTATCAGTTAGCATGTCGGCATAACCGGCTTTGACAATAGTCTGTATCGGTTCCTCATAGCGATAACAGTTATAGTCACCAAGCAGTAAGATATCGGGGTCAGTATACGTACTATCGGCATAAGCAGCATTGATACAACTTAAGATATGGTTGATATTGTCCATTCGTTTGGCATTCGACAACTGCGGTGCTCCTCGTTTACTACGTGGATGGTTGAGCGAGAGCACAAACTGCTCACCGGAAGCTATATGCTCAAAGCCTTGAAGCATAAAACGATTGGAGTAGATATTCTTGCGTTGGGTATAAGCACGGCGAAGCTCTCCTACGGGGCGAATACGGTCTTTGCGGTAAATAAATCCAACTGAAATAGTATCGCCATCGTCTTCGGCAGTACGCACGAAAGCATAGATATCTTTTTTCGCCAGTTCATTCATTTTGTCGGTGAGTTCCGCCGGCGCAGAGGGTCCCTTCTCTATCTCGCAGAGTGCGTAAAGATCCGCATTGATTTTGCACAAAGCCGAAGCAGTCTTATAGCACTGAAAAGCGTGTTGACCGGGGGTATTACGTTTGGTAGCATAACCGCCTACATGCACAAAATAGTTCTGAATATTCGTAGCGCAGATGAGAACATCAGCATGTCCAACAGATGGTATTTTCTTCGAGGGTTTATAGTTTTTAAATCGTGGTTGCTGCCCTGTTTGAATCGTTTGGTTTCCGGTTACATTACCTTCCAAGCCACGAATAGTAGCCCCGAGATTGAGGTTATAGGGCTTACGGCAGACGAGTTTAACTTGCTTTGAAGCATTGTCTTTCACTATCTGCCAATAGCGAGTGCTATCTCCGGTACTAAGTCCGACAGCGCGCTCTTCGGGCACGTATAGACGCTCCGGCGCGAGGATAATCGTATCGCGGAAGGTACCGCAAACGATTAGCGGCGTAGAGATACGAATACGTTGTCCCTGATAAGAAGTCCAACCGTTTTGTTGGAGTTGTTCGAACGACACTTTCGTCACGGCTTGCACCGCAACGGTAAGTGTCAAAACTAATAAGACTAATAACTTTCTCATAGTGCAGCTGATTCTTCAACGACTTGTTCAACAGTTTGTTCCATAGTTTCAATAGTCTGCGGCTCTACCATTTGGTCAAACGGCCACATACCGAAGTTCCACAAACATGCAGCTGCTGCAGCCAATACCAAGAGGATAAGGACAATCCAAAGCAGTGTCTTCTTCCACTTCGGCATTTCTTTCTTGGCAAATGGATCAGAGAGACGGATAATAGGGAATTGTACTTGCTCGGTGAGCGTTACCCCGAACGGAACAGAGATTATCGTATCCGCATTGACAGCCCAACCATTGGCATTAAGCACAGGTGCTAAGTTGCGACGACGAAGTTTGAGCCAAGCCATAATCATACTTGGACCGCTGATAACCAAAAGAATTGCGGCAAAGACAACAATCAGCTGCCACCATTTTAGTTCCGCCAATCCGCTGAAGAGCGCTATAATAGCCGTACCTATCATACCGGCTGCCATACCAATAGCAGCAAAGATACCAGCGAACTTGGCAATATCAAATGCCGGTTTGGCAGCCTCTTTGCCTTCTATTTTGGCATCCATATTCGTTGTCACATCTTTCATCACCTGCTCATCCTTTTCAGCAGCAGACTTATTGATTTTCTCCTGAATCCAGTTGCTCAATTTGCGATATGGAGTCCAGAATGCTTGACGGATAGAAATCGGGTTGTCGATAATCTTTGTTATGGTTGCATCGTAGTCGTTACCAGCGTTATCGTAGAAGACAGCGTTTTTGCCAACACTCAGGTTCTTTATTTCGCCTTGGGTCATAGCGGCAACAATTTGCATTTTCTTACCAAGTTTCTTGCTCTCGCAGTCGCAATAAAGCAGATAGATACCGGAAAGAGGTGCCTGCATATTGTGTTTTACTATATCGTTTACGCGGATACACAAGCGGCATATACGTTGGTCGACTACGAGTGTACCGGCTTGGAAAGAAGCAACAACACTTTGCTTTGTATCATAGAAGTCCTCAAATGTTACGAAGTTACGAAGCAGACGCACGAAATCACGGTGCAGAAGAATGAGTTTGCGCAAGTCAGCAAATACAGCTTTACCGGCAGCAAGCGCCTCTGCATCTGCTGCTGTAGCCGCAGCCACTCCCGCTTCGTATTCGGCAATTTTAGTTCCCATCTCGATAAAGTCTTTTTCCTTAACTGTTGGAGCTACTGTCTCAGCCGAGATAGTGAGGAGACCGAGTTTCTGCATCTTAAGAGCCTCAAAATAAGCAGCGATCTCGTCGTGTTTAGCCTTATAGGTTGCCATCACATCTGCATCATAGGGAGCAGCGGGCACAGCCGCAGGCGTAATAGCCACCGCGTCAATAACCGCATTCACTTCCGCCAAAGAGACCTCTTTGTTTTTACCTGCCACTTGTTTTGCAACTGCCTGAATATCAGCATTGGCTATATTGTCAACCATCACTCGGTCTTCTTGCGCAAAGAGGGTGTTCGGATCAACCAATGCAGCACATAGCCAATCTGCAGTTGCCACCACTTCCTTAATACGCAGTTTGCCGTCACCGTCCAGGTCTACAAGAGTAAGCGACTCTGAACTTATCTCCAGACCATTAACCGGGCAGGACAAAACCGTCCACATTTTCTTGTCTAACTCGCCAAGATGACGAAGGTCTTCGGCAGACTGAATACGCACGCGCGTTGAGCCACCGACGTTTGAAAACGTCCATTTGTAATTTGCCATAGTATAGTAAGTTATTTTTTTCTGCGTGCAAAGGTAGTAAAAAACAATGGATTGTACAAGAAAAAATGTATTTTTTTTGTCTATTTGCAAAAAATATATTACCTTTGCACGCTGAAATGAATACGATTGGTCAAATAGTACGTTTTACGGACTTTGGGGAGTCGCATGGAGTGGCTGTAGGCGGCATATTAGATGGTGTTCCCTCTCAGTTGAAGATCAACTTTGCAGCTATCCAACATGATTTGGATCGTCGTGCAGGTCGCGTGGTCGAGTCTGGAACGCCCGACAGCGGAGAATGCCTTCCAGTGTCCAAGCGTGCGCAAGGCGAAAAGGATGAGATTGAGTGGCTGAGCGGTTTATTGGATGGTGTGACATTAGGCAGTCCGATTGCTTTCATTATCCGGAACACGAACGCTCGTCCGGAGGACTACGAAGCGCTGAAAGATGTGTATCGTGAGGGACATGCTGACCGTGTCTATGAGCAGAAATACGGTATTCGCGACTATCGCGGTGGCGGACGTGCTTCGGCGCGAGAGACTGTAGCGCGCGTGGTGGCAGGAGGTATCGCTAAACAGATACTGGCAAAAGACGGTATTACAGTTGAGGGCCGATTGGTTCAGATAGGCGAAGAGACTGACCGCACGAAGTTTGCGGCGTTGTTGGAGGATATTCAGCGTGCAGGCGAATCGGTTGGCGGTGTGGTTGAATGCCACATCAAAGGAGTAAAACCAGGGTTAGGCGAACCTATCTTTGATAAGTTGCAAGCTCGCCTTGCTTACGCGGTAATGAGCATCAACGGCTGCCGCAGTTTTGAAGTCTATGACCGAGACGCGAACGGACAAAGTGTGAGTTGCGGCATTGTTGGCGGTATCAGCGATGGGAATGATATTGTGTTCCGTTGCCGCTTCAAAGCCACAGCAACAAAAATGAAAGACTACGGCGGGCGTCATGACGTGTGCATCGCTGTTAGAGCCGTGCCGATTGTGGAAGCAATGGCGGCGCTGACTATTTGTGATTTGAAGCAGGTACTTTGATAACAGTTGAGGACATAAAATATCCGGTACGTGAGGCGTTTGAGCAGTATGAGAAAGCCTTTACCGCAGCGATGCACAGCAATAATGTGCATCTAAATGAGGTATTAGATTATATTCATGCAAAAGCAGGCAAGCAATTACGTCCTATGATTGTGCTTTTGGCAGCACAATTATGCCGCGGGGTTACAGAGAAGACGATTCAAACGGCTGTATCCTTGGAGTTACTGCATAACGCCAGTTTGGTACACGATGATGTGGTAGATTCGTCCCCTATGCGTCGCGGAGCCAAGTCCGTTCAAGCTAAGTGGAGCAATAAGGTGGCTGTTCTGGTAGGCGATTACATGTTAGCGCGCGTTATCCAGGCTGTTACAGAGATACATAATTCGCAGATACTCAATATTGTTGCCTCCCTTGGAATGTCACTCAGCAGCGGCGAAATTCTTCAGTTGCACGCCAATCAATCTATGTGGATAACTGAGGCACAATACTTCCAAATCATCACCCAAAAGACAGCATATCTGTTTGCCGCATGCGCAGAGGCCGGAGCAGAGTCATCCGCAGCAACTATGCGACAGACTACTGCTTTACGCGAGTTCGGCAAGCATTTAGGAATCTGTTTCCAGCTTAAGGATGACATTTTTGATTACTCCGACGCGGAAGAGATAGGCAAACCGACCATGAGCGATATCCGTGACGGCAAATGCACTTTGCCTCTACTGATTTCTCTCCAGCGCGCTCCTAAAGAGGAAGCGGATCATATCAAACAACTGGCTGAAGACTTATACCAAGATTTGACGGACCCACTTAATGCAGAGCAGGAGATTAAGTCGTTTGTTCTGCGTTACGATGGCGTGCGCTATGCAGCAGCAAGAATGGCGGAGCACAAAAAAAGTGCCATTCAAGCACTTTCTGTTTTTCGGGACTGCGCAGCTAAGGACTCGCTCTTATCTTTGCTCGATTATGCTGTCAATCGTGACCATTAAATCTTTAGTCGAAAGTCGAGAGCCTAAAGTCGAAAGCCCATCCTCGGGAACTTTTTCCACAATATCCATAATAAATGCACGCAGGAGCATCTTGCGTCCTTCTTCCGGCGCGATACAGCGTTGTTGCATATAGAAGAGTGCAGAGTCATCGAGTTGTCCTGTTGTTGCACCGTGCGAAGCTTTGACATCGTCAGCGTATATCTCCAATTGCGGTCTGGTGCGCATCGTAGCCGTTTTAGAGAGCAGGAGATTACGGTTGGTCTGTTGGGCATCCACATGTTGGGCATCGGGTTTGATGACCAATTCTCCGAGGAACTCACCTTTAGCGGCATCGTCTAAAACGAACTTCACCATTTGCCGGCTGATACCCTCTCCTTTTTCATGGTGCATGCGTGTGTGCGTAAAGACAGAATCAGCTTCATGCAGAAAAGCGAGGTGATAAATCTCCGTCACGCAATTGGCGGCCTTATGGTCGATATGAAGAATATTCTTTGCCGAATGAAAATCAAAGACGAAAAGACGGAGCAGAGAACCTGCTTCCTGCAAGACATGCAAATCCAGTTCGGGTTTATCAATCAACAGCAGATTGTGCTGTTCGCCTTTATCCAATTTCAGCGTATCCATTCTTTTCCAGTTCAAGGGCTAAGTTCTTATCGCCGGTTTTAACAATACGTCCGTCAGCCAAAACATGCACAAAATCAGGCACGATGTAATCGAGTAGACGTTGATAATGCGTAATAACGATAGAAGCATTTGCGGGTGTTTTGAGTTTATTTACACCTTCAGCCACCACTCGCAGCGCATCGATATCCAAGCCGCTGTCGGTCTCGTCCAAGATGCTGAGACAGGGTTCCAACATTGCCATCTGCAATATCTCGTTTTTCTTTTTCTCACCTCCCGAGAAGCCTTCGTTGACCGAACGGTTATTGAGCTTATCCGCCATATCCAGCAAAGCCCTTTTCTCGCGCATCAGTTTGAGGAAGGCCGTAGCGGAAAGCGGTTCCTGACCAGTATACTTACGTTTCTCATTTACAGCCGTACGCATAAAGTTGACCATTGAGACTCCGGGAATCTCCACGGGGTACTGGAACGAAAGGAAGACCCCCTCTCGGGCGCGCTGTTCAGGCGGCATAGCGAGTAAGTCTTTTCCGTTAAGCAGCACAGAGCCTTCGGTTACTTCGTATTGGGGATTTCCCGTAAGTACAGCAGAAAGCGTTGATTTACCGGCACCATTGGGCCCCATAATAGCATGTACTTCTCCGGCACGGATAGTGAGGTCAATGCCCTTGAGTATCTCATTGCCGGCTACAGAAGCGTGCAAGTTACGTATTTCTAATAAAGCGTTCAGCATTTAGTATTCAGTTATCAGGATTCAGGATTCAGTTATCAGTTATCAGGATTCAGTATTCAGTTATTTGGATTCAGTTTTCAATAACAGCCATTACCACTTCGCCAACAGCCTGAAGTGTTGACTTGTCGATGTTGCTCATATCATCTTGGCGCGTATGCCACCATGAAGCGAAACCTGTTTCATTAGCTCCGTCGTAGTGGATGATATCTACGCATGGGATACCGGCAAGATTGAGGTAGTAGTGATCATCTGTAATAGGATAAGTCATTTTGTCGAGGAAGTATCGTCCGTAACCTAATTGGTGTGCTTTGCGCCAAATGAGTTCGACATAGTTTTGTGCGTACTCAATCGAATACATTTCTTTAGGGAAGATAGCATCAGGCGAACCTACCATATCCAGCAATATACCAAATCGATATGGTCGCTGTGTATCAGCATTCTTCAGTCTATCGGCATAATGTGCAGCAAAGAGTTGTGAGCCCAGACACCACGTATTCTCACGTTGTACGCCGGTATAGTTAGAAGGCGTTCCTTGGTCTTCGTAGTCAAAGAAGATGATATCTATCGGCTGTGCAGCTGGTTTGAGTGAGAGTTGTCTTGCCACTTCCAGTAGCACACCTACTCCGCTGGCGCCGTCATTAGCTCCGGGCACATTATACATGCGGTCATCGTAAAGCGGTTCTTCGTCCGCCCAAGCGCGTGTATCATAGTGTGCACAAAGCAGCACAGCCTCTTTCTTGGTGTCTATCGAATCCGGTGCGAAGTGGGCAATAATGTTGATAATAGGCTGCAAGCGACCTGCATAGTCTTGCAGTGTTCCTTTCTGCAATTCCACTTGTGCGCCGTAGTTACGAAGTTGGCGAATAAGCCAAGCAGCACAGTCAAGATGTGATTTGCTGTTGGGCACACGCGGACCGAAAGCCATTTGCCGTTCGATATAGGCATATGCACTATCTGCCGAGAAAGCAGGGCGCTCTACGGCAACCGGTTTGGCAGATTTATTGCAAGCCGTCAAACACAGTACGGCTATAACGATAAGACTTAAACGACGTATCATCTTAGCGCACGTTTACTTGGGAGATAGACCGATGCTCCTGAATAGCCTGGATCGTATCTGCGAAAGGCTGGCAGACGCTGACTACTTTTACTTTCGGGCAACGGGTTGTATCGAATGGAATAGAGTCGGTAAATATCAATTCTTCCAGTTCGCTATCCATAATTCGTTGGCAGGCATCGCCCGACATCACTCCATGACTTACGATGGCACGAACAGACTTAGCCCCACCTTCTTTCATTACCTGTGCGGCCTTGCAGATGGTTCCGGCCGTGTCAGCGATATCGTCAATAAGGACGACGTCCTTTCCATAGACATCACCTAACACTCTTATTTCGCTTACTTTATTGAAGTCGGGACGGTTTTTGTAGCATATTACCATGGGCACTTCGCGGTCGGTCAGCATATGCATTTTTTTTGCGAAAGCCGCAGCACGTTTGGATCCTCCTACATCGGGTGAAGCGACAATGAGTTTGCGTAAGTTGAGACTTTGGATATAGTTTGCTAATACGTTTCCGCCATAGAGGTGATCCACAGGGATATCAAAGAAGCCTTGTATTTGGTCAGCGTGGAGGTCGAGCGTAATCACGCGGTCCGCCCCGGCGACTTGCAGCATGTTAGCCACGAGTTTAGCGCCTATAGAAACGCGTGGTTTGTCTTTTCTGTCTTGTCTTGCCCAACCGAAATACGGGATAACAGCGATTACAGCATGTGCACTGGCGCGTTTTGCTGCGTCAATCATCAGCAATAGCTCCATGAGGTTGTCGCTGCTCGGATTAGTGGATTGAACAAGATAAACCGACTGTCCGCGAACGCTGTCGTCAAATGATGGGGAAAATTCGCCATCTGAGAAATGACTGACAGTCATTTTTCCTAATTTGCAGCCCAAGTGATCACATATACGCTGTGCGATAGTTTCACCCTGACTGCCTGCAAAGATCTTGAATTGAGAGGCTTCTTGTAACATGATTATTTCTTTTTCTTCTTAATCAACTCAGCGTCAATCAACGCGATATCTGCGTCCAGACGCCCATTCGATAAGATGTGTAAATCGTTTTTAATACGCTCAATGCCGGACTCTTGGTCTTTATTCCAGACGAGGTTTTTCTGTCTCATACTTTGTGCGATATACAGAGTGAGAGCCTGCCGCTCAGCATCATTAGTGAGCGTGCAGGCGTACTCAATTGTGTCTTGTATAATTCGCCCGTAATTCCGCATGCGGATTGGCGTAACGTTCCTACGAATCAGTTCCATTATTTTTTTCTAATCAAGTAAATCATTGTTGGATAGTGGTCTGCGTAACCGTCCAACCATACTCCGCCTTTGTGTGTACGTTTTGGTGTACCTTTGTCTTTACCATCTTGGATGGTGAGGAAGTCTTTGTTGAAGATTTGCGACTTCCAGTAGGTCCATTTGCCGGACTCCAGTTTTTCGTTCATCATCGGTTCGGAGATAATAATCTGGTCGAAGAGGTTCCAACTACCGTTGTATGCAAGTGAGCCGATACCTCGGTCGAGCTTTTGCCAGAGTGTATTGAAGAATCCTTGCGGCTCGACTTCCTCACGGGTTTTTCGTGCTTTGAGCACTTCGGCACAGCTGTGGTTGTAGGGGTCGTCGTTCAGGTCACCCATAATGATGATTTTGGCTTGCGGTTCACGTTTATAGATACTGTCGCAGATTGAGAGCGTGAGCATGGCAGCAGAGTCACGAGTTGGACGTGAACGGAGTTCTCCTCCGTAACGGCTTGGCCAGTGGTTCACGATGATATGCAGTTTTTCGGGTTTTCCGTCGCCGGTGAGATAACCAGTAATCTCCAGTTGCAGACGAGTTTTTACGACGCCGCCATCTTCATAGTGCGCTTGGAGTTCATGACCTTTGGCGCTCACGAGTTTGAAGAGCGTCGGGTTATACAGGAAACCACAGTCTACGCCACGGCGGTCCGGTCCTTCGAGCAGGACGGGTTCCATGATGCGTCCGTAGTCTTCTTTCATTTTTTTGCAAACATCTTGCAAGCAACCAAGATTCTCCACCTCGCAGACGCCGATACAAGCAGCACCTCGCGGGTCTTCGTCCGTACCGAGTTGCGCCAACGCATAAGCCATGTTCTTCACTTTGTGTTCATACTTAAGCGGAGTCCATTTCATACCGCCGTCAGGCAGGTACTCATAGTCATTTTTCCCTTCGTCATGAATGGTGTCGAAGAGGTTCTCAAGGTTGTAGAAAGCGATGCATCGAACGAAGGTTTCGTTCTGCGCCGAAAGCGTCATACTTAGGCAAAGCGCCAAGGTGACGAGAATTGATGTGTGTTTCATAAATACAGGTATTATTGTTTGATTTATATGCTTTTGTTTGTTTCGGGCTGCAAAATTACAACTTATTTTGCATACATGCAAATAAAAAGTGCATTTTTGCGCAAATAATTTTAGTTATTTTCCTTGTTCATGAAAGCGAGCGGTCTAATAAGACACACGCAAATAGTTCTCATGCTGTACGAGCAATTTTGAGTGCCCTGAAGCGAGAACTATAAAAGGTATGTTTTGTGAGCTGTTATTGCTCCTTCCACTCAACTATTTGTTTGCATTTCGGGCAGCGTTCAGGTGGCACTTCCCCTTCATAAACAAAGCCGCAGATGGGGCAAACGAATTTCTTTTTCATAACAAAAAATATTAAAGATTAAAGATTATAGTAGCAGTAAGACTGCATTGTATATTCAGGTTGTATTCAAATTCCGCTGCAAAAGTACTGCTATTTTTGGAATTATGCAAATAAAAAGCAATAATTTTGCGTTTTTGTTGCAGGTTAAATATATTTGAGTTATACTATGATTCCGATGGAATCAGGCTTCTAACATACTAAGATTATAGTAATATCATGGTAATATCATAGTAATAACATACTAACCACATACTAATCACATAGTAATCACATACTAATCACATACTAATTCTATAGTAATGACATATACTTTTTGAGTACAAAGATAATACTATTTTGGGGGATTTGCAAGGATTTTTTTATGATTGTGGAATATTTGTATGATTTGTGTGC
>JAEDLW010000039.1:0-15099 GCA_016295035.1 Paludibacteraceae bacterium | reverse complement strand
AAGCGGAATGAGGTGATGATAAGTGCAGGATTTTAACAAAACTTGCACTTTTTTTTGTATATGTCGGAAAAAAGCAGTACTTTTGCACGCTAAATGTAAATTAACGAATAGATGAAACGAATTTTTTCCTTTATGATAGCCATATTGGGCTGCTGTCTCGGGGTGCACACCTTTGCATGCACGAACTTCTTAGTGGGCAAAGATGCCTCTACAGACGGCTCTACGATTATTTCTTACGCCGCTGACAGCTATACGCTCTACGGCTTCTTGCACTTTAGTCCTGCCGCTGACCATCAGCCGGGCGAGATGCGCGAAGTGCGCGACTGGGACAGCAATCGTCCACAAGGCTTTATTCCACAAGTGCCGCACACGTATAATGTGGTGGGCAATATGAACGAACACCAGCTCACGATAGGCGAGACCACTTGGGGTGGACGAGAAGAGTTATGGGACACGGTAGGCATCGATTATGGCAGCCTGATGTACATTGCGCTGGAGCGTTGCAAGACCGCACGCGAGGCGATAGATTGCATGGTGTCGCTCGTGGAAGAGTATGGCTATGCGTCGGAAGGTGAGACTTTCTCCATCGCAGACCCGAACGAGATCTGGATAATGGACATGATTGGCAAAGGAGAAGGGCAGAAAGGCGCTAACTGGGTGGCATTCCGTATTCCGGACGACTGCATCTGCGGTCATGCCAATCAGGCACGAATCACTACCTTACCGCTTACAGCAAAATGCAGCACCAAAGGTAATCGCGTTTATACCAAAGACGGAAACGCCATGTGGTCTAAAGATATTATTAAGTTCGCGCGCGAGAAAGGCTATTTCACCGGCAAGGATACCGAATTCAATTACCAAGCATGCTTTGCCCCGTTTGACTTGACGGCTCTCTATATCTGCGAAGCGCGCGTGTGGAGTTTCTTCCGCCACTTCTCGGATGACATGGATCAGTACTTTGACTACGCGACAGGAAAAACGTTCCTCGCGACAGGCGGCAAAGATGCCGGCACACCGATGCCGTTATATATCAAACCCAATCGCAAGATCTCTGCACAAGATATCAAAGACTGCATGCGCGACCATTATGACGATACGCCGCTTGATATCACGCAATCGGCAGGTTGTGGACCATGGCACAGCAAACTGCGTTATGGCAAACTCGGTTTTATGGTGGACAGCGTGCAATATTGGTACGAGCGTCCGACAGCCACGCAGCAAACAGGCTGGTCTTATGTCTCGCAGATGAATAACAACAGCAAGACAGGCGGCGTGTTCTGGTTCGGAGTGGATGATGCCGCAACAAGCGTGTATATGCCGTTCTTCCCAACAATGACGCGCGTGCCGGAGTGCTTGCGTGAAGGAAACGGCGACCTCTTGATCTTCTCGTGGACAAGCGCTTGGTGGGTGTTTAATATCGTTGCTAACTGGGCTTATACCAAATACAATGTGATGCGCCAGGATATCACTCGTCATCAGCAATACTGGGAAAATAAGTTTAATGCCGAAGTGCATGAACTGACAGGGGATTTGACCAACTATGCTTGCACGCAAGCCGAAGCAGTCGTAGCGGACTGGCAAAAACTCGCTATTTACCTGATGACCCGTTACCGCGACGGACAAGAATACAAAGCAGAAAACGAGCTCTTCCTGAGAGACCGCTTTAACCAACCGCTCTATCCGGATCGTCCCGCGTATCCCGAAGAACATCTGAAAACGATTGCACCCAATACCGTACACGAATAAACTATGGTCAATCCTGATTATATATTTGAAACTTCTTGGGAGGTATGCAACCGCGTCGGCGGAATATATGCCGTTTTATCCACTCGTGCTGCCTCTATGCAAAAAGAGCATCCGGACAAGGTCTTTTTCTTTGGACCTGATTTTGGTACACATAGTGACATTTATTTTAAGGAAGATAAAACCCTTTTGGCATCTTGGCGCAAAGCCCAAGACCCGCGTATCCCGATTCGTATCGGCAGGTGGATTGTACCCGGCAAACCGATTGCTATATTGATAAGCGCAGAGAATCTCTGGGCAGAAAAGAACGCCATCTATGGCTGGGCTTGGGAGAAATTCGGTGTGCGTAGCCATGCGGCTTATGGCGATTATGACGAGAGTTGTTTGTTCGGCTATGCGGCAGGAATTGTGATGGCGTCGCTGGCAGATTACCTCAAAACAAAGACCAATGAACCGAAAATCGTGATGCATGCGAACGAGTGGCAGACAGCCTTTGCTATCTTCTATTTGCGCCAACACTGCCCGCAGATTGGTACATTGTTCACTACACATGCCACAGGTATAGGGCGCTCTATCGCCGGAAACGGCAAGCCGCTGTACGACTGCTTTGAAGGCTTCCACGGCGACCAGATGGCGGAAGAACTGAATATGGTCAGCAAACACTCGGTAGAGAAAATGGCCGCCCACTGGGCGGACTGCTTTACAACCGTGAGCGATATTACTGCCAAAGAGTGCAAACAATTACTGGATAAACCGGTGGATATTGTCACGCCTAACGGTTTTGAACCGGGCTTTGTGCCCGTAGGAAAAGCGTTTGACCGTGCCCGCGCTTCGGCTCGTGCAGCACTTATCCGTTCGGCTGAGACCTTACTGCAAACACACCTGCAGGATAATAGCCTGCTCGTTGCTATCGCCGGCAGACAAGAGTGGAAAAACAAAGGTATTGATGTCTTCTTCTCTGCCATGGAACGTCTGGGCGATATGTTGTATCATACACCTCAAAGCGACTTCTGTTCCGGTCTCTTCTCACAGGGTGAAGTGATTGCTTTTGTGATGGTGCCGTATCTGGACAAACCTGTGATGCGCTTTGGGCGTGTGACGGTCATTTGTATTCCGTATTACCTGAATGGCCATTCGCTGCCGAACAAACCTGAACTGCAACCCTTAGACGGAATGACCTACTACGACCTGCTTATAGGTATGGATGTGACTATCTTCCCGTCCTATTACGAACCATGGGGCTATACACCGCTGGAGAGTGTGGCATTCCATGTGCCGACGATAACCACCGATGTGGCAGGTTTCGGAGTATGGGCTCAGAACGAAGGCGCAGCTCAACTCAAAGACGGTGTGGCTGTTATCCATCGCACGGATAGTAATTTTAATGACGTGGCAGATAACGTCGCTCGCAACGTGCAACAGTTCCTCTTCCAGCCGGCAGAAAATATTGAAGCGGCGCGCAAAGCGGCACTGCAACTGGCTAAGAAAGCAGAGTGGAAATCGTTCTTCAAGTACTACCGCAAAGCATACGATATTGCCTTAACAAAAGCTAAAGCAAGATGATAACGCTATTAATAATTATGCTTCTTATGGGCCTGTTTAATATGTCTAAAACGCCCGAAGCGAAAGGACCGGTGACATACTTGCAGTATTCCCGTTCCGAGATGCGCTATCGGGTAGAGTATGTGTTCAAGCGCGCTGAGAATGGCGACTGCACGCTCACGAAGATAGAAGGCTATCAGGACGAAACGGGACAAACAATTGCCGTACCTGCTTTCGTGGCGGATAAACTGTGGGAGATAGTTGAGGAACATAAGATGCGTAAGTATAAGTTGTCTTACACACCAAGGAGGCGTGTTCTTGACGGCTACATGTGGAAACTACAAGCTGAATTTGCAGAAGGCGAGCGCCTATATACCGGCGGCGATAACAAAATGCCGGATGGCGGCAATGGTATTAATCAACTGGTGAACTATTTGGCATGGCTATGGGACAACAGACAAAATATTAATTATTAATTATTCATTATTAACTATCTATATTAACTATCTATGATCTATTCCAAAGAGGTACAGAATATGTGCCAGGTAGCTAAAGGTCCTCACCATGGACCGGCTCCAATCCCCGAAGAGGGAAAATGGGTCAAAGCCAAAGAGATAGCCGATATCTCCGGTATGACTCATGGTATAGGTTGGTGTGCGCCACAACAAGGTGCATGCAAACTCAGTCTGAACGTGAAAAACGGTGTTATCGAAGAAGCACTGGTAGAGACCATCGGTTGCTCCGGAATGACTCACTCTGCAGCTATGGCAGCTGAGATCCTTCCCGGCAAAACCATCCTCGAGGCGCTCAACACCGACCTCGTTTGCGATGCTATCAACACCGCAATGCGCGAACTCTTCCTGCAAATCGTTTACGGACGCACACAATCCGCTTTCTCTGAGGGTGGACTAACTGTCGGCGCCGGACTCGAAGACCTCGGTAAAGGACTCGTTTCACAAGTCGGAACACTCTATTCAACCAAGGTAAAAGGACCGCGTTACCTCCAACTCACCGAAGGATACATCACCAAAGAGTATCTGGATGAGGATAACGAAATCTGCGGCTACGAATATGTTCACATGGGCAAATTCATGGACGCCATCAAGAAAGGTGTGCCTGCTGACGAGGCACTTAAGCAAGTAACCGGCACTTACGGTCGTACGACCAAAGAGCAGGGCGCAGTTAAATCTATAGACCCAAGAAAGGAGTAAAACTATGATACGTCCAGTACAATTTGAGTCGCAAGACCGCCGCGAGAAACAAATTCTCGCCGCTCTCAATGCTAATGGCATTAAGTCAATCGAAGAAGCCAATCAAATTTGCGAACAATATGGCCTCGATCCATATCTGACCTGCGAAGAGACCCAACGTATCTGCTTCGAGAACGCTAAATGGGCTTATGTAGTAGGCTCCGCTATTGCCATCAAGAAAGGTTGCAAGAACGCAGCTGACGCTGCTGAAGCTATCGGTATCGGTCTGCAGGCATTCTGCATTCCGGGTTCTGTAGCTGATGACCGCAAAGTAGGTATCGGTCACGGTAACCTCGCTGCACGTCTGCTCCGCGAAGAGACCGAGTGCTTCGCTTTCCTCGCAGGACACGAGTCCTTCGCTGCCGCTGAAGGCGCTATTAAAATCGCTGAGATGGCTAACAAAGTACGTCAGAAACCGCTCCGTATCATTCTTGACGGTCTGGGAAAAGACGCTGCAATGATTATCAGCCGTATCAATGGTTTCACCTATGTACAGACCGAGTTCGATTACTTCACCGGTGAACTCAAAGAGGTTAAACGCAAAGCTTACTCCAACGGACCACGCGCGAAAGTGAACTGCTACGGCGCTGATGACGTTCGCGAAGGCGTTGCTATCCTCTGGCACGAGAACGTAGATGTTTCCATCACCGGTAACTCTACTAACCCAACTCGTTTCCAACACCCTGTTGCAGGTACGTATAAGAAAGAG
Source organism: Paludibacteraceae bacterium (assembly GCA_016295035.1). Lineage (GTDB taxonomy): Bacteria > Bacteroidota > Bacteroidia > Bacteroidales > Paludibacteraceae > Colicola. The sequence goes on along the minus strand of JAEDLW010000039.1, from coordinate 9,855 downwards.
CGTATCCTCGCCGGCAAACCGTACTTCAGCGTAGCTTCCGGTGGTGGTACAGGTCGTACCCTTCACCCTGATAACATGGCTGCCGGTCCAGCTTCCTATGGTATGACCGACACGATGGGTCGTATGCACTCCGACGCTCAATTCGCAGGTTCAAGCTCTGTTCCTGCTCACGTTGAGATGATGGGCTTCCTCGGAATCGGTAATAACCCGATGGTAGGTTGTACGGTTGCATGTGCTGTAAATGTAGCACTCGCGTTGAATAAATAAAACGCTATAAATCGTGAAAAAAAAGTGCAGCTTGTTCTTCAAGTTGCACTTTTTTATGCATAAAATGGTGAAAAAATGAAAAAAAGAGCAAAAAAGTTTGGTGGTTTCACAAAAAAGTTGTAATTTTGCAAGCCGTTTCGATGGAAACGAAGGAAAGATGCTCGAGTGGTTGAAGAGGCACGCCTGGAAAGCGTGTAAACGCCAAAAGCGTTTCCGGGGTTCGAATCCCCGTCTTTCCGCAAAGCTAATACAGGATGCCTGTGGCAGACTGTGGGGATTACAAAGCAATCCCCGTCTTTCCGCAAAGACATAATATTAATCAATTAACCAAAATAATAATTTATTCATCTCATGAAAAAAGTTTTTGCAACCGTAATGGTTCTGGCAATGCTCGGATTAGGAAGCGTTGCAACGATGGCTCAAGAGGCTGCTGCACAGGCTCCTGAGGCAACTGAACAAGTTAGTGAACAAGCTGAAGCTACTCCTGCTGAAGCAGTTGAGGCTCCTGCCGAAGAAGCAGGTGGTATTGTAGCTCTTCACAAGACTCTTAAGACCAAATTTATTGAAGGTGGTGCCGGCTTTATGGCTGCAACTCTCCTCTGCTTGGTATTCGGTCTTGCACTCTGCATTGAGCGTATTATCTATTTGAGTTTGAGCAAAACAAATACAAAGGCTCTGCTTGCTAACATCGAAGATGCTTTGAACAAAGGCGGTATTGAGGCTGCATTGGACGTTTGCCGTAATACCCGTGGTCCGGTAGCTTCTATTTTCTACCAAGGTTTGAGCCGTTATGACGAGGGCATTGAAGTAGTTGAGAAAACCGTTTCTTCTTATGGTGGTGTTCAACTCGGATTGCTGGAGAAGAACCTGTCTTGGATTACGCTGTTCATCTCTATTGCTCCATCGTTGGGATTCTTGGGAACCATCATCGGTATGATTGCAGCCTTCGATAAGATTCAACAAGTTGGTGATATCTCCGCTACCGTTGTGGCTGGTGGTATTAAGGTGGCATTGTTGACAACCCTTCTCGGTTTGATCATCGCTATTATCCTCCAATTGTTCTATAACTACATCCTGAGCGTTATCGAGGGTCTTGTTAATGAGATGGAAGACAGTTCTATCAGCCTGCTCGATATCGTTGTAGAGTATAATGCAAAGCAAAATGCTACAGCAAAAAAGTAAACTATCATGAAAGACTATAAGTTAATACCAAAGATTGCCCTCTGGTCGTTGATAGGAATAGGTGTGATTGTTTCTATCCTGTTCTATCTTCCTTTCTCTGAGGGATCGCTGGAGGTGGCAGGTGACTTCCTGAATATACCTCGCTTCTCGAATCTGTTCCTTATTTGGAACTATCTCTTGGTATGCCTGGTAGTGCTAATTACTCTTGGTGTCGTTTGCTGGGAGTTTGTTAAGACTTACAAGGTTGACAAGAAGAAAGCGCTCAATAGCCTTTATGTGGTTCTCGGCTTCATTGCTTTGATTGTTATTTGCTGGGTGCTTGGTAGCTCGGCAGAAGTTAAGATTATTGGCTATGAAGGCGCAGACAACGTTGGTAAAATGGCTAAGTTGAGTGACGCTTGCTTATACTTGACATATATCCTCACTTGCGCTACAATTGTAGCTCTTGTTTGGGGTGTTATTCACACTAAACGCATGAAATAATGGCAAAGAAAGTCCCGCAGATTAATGCAAGTTCGATGGCAGATATCTCATTCTTGCTGCTCATCTTCTTCTTGGTGACAACGTCTATGGACGTTAACCAAGGACTTGCTCGCCGTCTGCCTGCACCTATACCACCTGACCAAAAAATAGAGGATACGGATATTAATAAGCGTAACCTCATGGTTGTGAAGATTAACTCGGCCAACCAATTGATGGTACAGGGACAACTGACGGACGTTAAGCAGTTGAGAAAGCAAGTAAAGGATTTCGTGCTCAATGTGAACGATGATGCCAATATGCCTAAGTTGTTTGAAGAAGATTTCGGTGAACCTCTTGGTATGCAGAAATATACCAAAGAGCACGTTATCTCCGTGCAAAACGACGTCGATACACAATATCAGGCATATCTGGATGTGCAGAATGAACTCGTAGCAGCTTATAACGAACTGCGTGACGAGTGCGCGCGTAAGTATTTCCATAAAGGCTATATCGAACTCGAAGAAGACCAACAAAAGCAGATTCAGAAACTATATCCGCAAAAGATATCTGAAGCTGAGCCTAAAAACTACGGAGGAAACTAATATGGCAAAGATACGTAGAAATGAAAAACGTGAGATGCCGGCACTCAATACGTCGTCACTCCCTGATATCATCTTCATGCTGCTGTTCTTCTTCATGTCAGTTACTTCCATGAAAGAGGTTACTTACAAAGTGCAATTCCAAACCCCACAGGCTACGGAATTGACTAAGTTGGAGAAGAAATCGTTGGTGCGTTATATCTATGTAGGTACACCTACTGCAGAGTTCCGCAAACAATACGGCGCTGAGACGCGTATTCAATTGGATGACGTTTTTGCTGAGAAATCCGATATCGGAGAGTATATCATCAACGAGCGTTCTTCCATGAAGGAGCAAGAACAAGGTTTGATGACAGTGTCAATTAAGGCTGACAAAGAGACCCGCATGGGCGTTATTGCTGACATTAAACAAGAATTGCGTCATGCTTATGCCCTGAAAATCAGTTACGCAGCAACACAAAGAACCAACTACTAAAATGTAGATATACTATTAAAAAGTGCAACTTTTTTTTAAGAAGTTGCACTTTTTTTTGCATATATGCAAAAATAGCAGTACTTTTGCACCCCAAATGAATTATTGGAGGATTGAACGTGAAGAATTATTTTGATGAACTGATGAAGGACTATCGCTTCCGAGAGGGCTTCCATACCTGTATCAACTGTGGTACGTGTACAGCCATTTGCCCGGCGGCGGAGTTTTATTGCTATGACCCGCGCAAGATAGTGACGATAGTGGAGACGAAGGATGATGAGAAGATTGAGACGTTGTTGAAGTCGGACACTATTTGGTATTGCGGCGAGTGCATGAGCTGTGTAACTCGCTGTCCGCGTAAGAATGGACCCGGATTGGTGATTATGGCATTGCGCGACTTGAGTATTCGGACAGGTTTCTTTACCGAATCGGAGAAAGGTCGTCAGATTTTGCCGTTGACGCATGCGCTAACAGGCAATATACTCAACTATGGATATTGCGTGTATCCGGAGACTTTTAATTGGGATGATCATAAAGAGTCGGGTCCTGTTTTCAAGTGGCATTTAGAGCATATTGAGCAAACAATGAAGCGACTTGGGGCAAATTATAAGGGTGACGGTCCGGGTGTACTGCGCAAGATACCGCAAGAGTCGTTGGACGAGATTAAAGCGATTTTTGATGTGACGGGTGGAACTGAACGCATTAAGCAAGTGGAAGCTGCTTCGAAGAAGAAAGCACAAGAGATGGGGTTGACAGATGAGGAATATGAACGCAGAGCATTTGAATACTGCTCTGATAAACATTTTAACAGATGATTTACGAAGGAAAGCAAAAAATTTGGTCTGACTACCAAAAAGAGATACCGAATGACCATTGGTACTATGTTCGCAGCTGCATACGGCAGAACTTTTTTCCTGCCAGCGAGCGTATGTTCACAGAGATAACACAAAAAGTGTTAGGCAAAGATGTGTATGAGACGCCTTACCATACAACCTGTGGAGGCATAGCCTATCACTGTGACACTATTCCGCAAGAGACCGTGATGACCATTGTTGCGCGTCAGTTTGCGCTTATGACGGAGGCAGGCTATGAGAATTACTGTCCGAGTTGTATCACGTCCTTTGGTAACTACGCCGAGACTCTTGAGACATGGCGTGAGTTTCCGGAATTAGAGGCAAAGATTCGGGAGAATCTATGGAAAGCGTGCAAGCGTGAGTTTAATAAGCCCAAGTATCTGGCTCATTCAAGCGACTTGATATATCACTGGCGGGAAGAGATACGCAAGCGTGCAAAGCATTTGCTCATTAATCAAGAGACGGGCGAACCGCTTCGAATTGTAGAACATATCGGCTGTCACTATGCCAAGATGTTTCCGCACAAAGGGGTAGGAGGCGCCGAATATCCGTATGTGCTTGCTGGTATGGTTGAGAGTTGGGGCGGTCAAGTGATTGACTATCCAGAGCGTAGGCATTGTTGTGGATATGGTTTCCGACAATATCACGCCAAGGCTAACCGCGGATATAGTTTGTCCAATACGCATAAAAAGTTCGAATCTATGGAGCCGTATAAGCCGGATGCTATCATTACCAATTGTCCCGGATGTCCGTACTTCTTAGATCGTTGGCAGTATGTGATTGCCGAACAGACGGGCAAGACATATGGCGAGAATGGCTATGGTATTCCAGTCTTTACGTATGAGGAGATTGCTGGTTTAGTACTTGGCTACGACCCATGGGATTTAGGATTACAACTGCATCAAGTAGCTGTAGAGCCGCTTCTAAAGAAGATGGGTGTTGAATATGACCCGAAAGCAAAATACTTAGGGCTGAATAAGGAGAATCTGATGCGTCCAGAATTACCGAATTCTATTAAATGCTGCTAAGATGAAACAGAACGTTGTAATTATCGGTGGCGGAATAGCCGGTCTGGAAGCTGCCAAACAAATACATAAGCTTGGTTACCAAACCTTCTTGGTGGAGAAGTCAAACCATTTAGGCGGTCATGTCGCTTCCTGGCATAGACTTTTCCCTGATATGATTGCCACTAAACCGCTTATTAAAGACATGATATCCGCCATAAAAGGCGTAACGGTCTTTCTTGAGACGCAAGTCAATTTTGTAGAGGGCGTGCGTGATGGTTATCGGTTATCGCTGTCTAATGGTATCAATATCACGGCTCAGGCAGTGCTTGTAGCTTCCGGTTTTCAGTTGTTCGAAGCGCAACGTAAGGAAGAGTATGGCTATGGCATCTATGACCACGTCATCACTAATGCCGATTTAGAAGCATGGATGAATGGAAATAAAGATCAACGTATTCCTGCGGCTCCCAAGGCGATTGGTTTTGTGCATTGCGTCGGTTCGCGCGACTTGAAAGCGGGTAATAGCCAGTGCTCCAAGGTTTGCTGCATGACAGCAATCAAACAGGCCATTGAGATGAAAGAGCGCTTCCCCAATGCTGAAGTCTATTGTTTCTACATGGATCTGCGTTTGTTTGGAAAGAAATACGAAGACTTTTATATCAATGCACAGCGCGATTTCGGCATTCATTTTGTCCGTGGTCGCGTCTCAGAAGTGAGTGAGACAATCGATGGTCGCCTGCAAGTGAAAGCAGAGGACACCCTTATTGGTCGTCCGTTGAAAGTGCAATTGGATACTTTAGTGCTTATGTCGGGGATGTGCTGCAATCCGCAGATACAGACTTTTGCCGAACAGACTAAGTTGGAGATAGATAGTGACGGCTTCTTACGTAGCAAGGATAACATCACGTCCATCATTGAGTCTGGTCAGGAAGGCATCTTCTTCGCCGGAGCTTGCACCGGAACGAAAACCGTTCCCGAGACTATCGCTGAAGCGAGGGCAGCGGCTTTGTCTATTCACAATTATCTGCTGCAAAATGATTGATTTCGGCTTTACATTATCCAAGTCATCGACAGTGGATCTGAATAAGATTGACCACAGCCGGTATGACCTATTAGTGAAGTTGGTCCCCACGGCTCGCATGTGCATGAACTGTGGTTCGTGTGGTGCGACGTGTACGGTGAGCGAATACAAAGGTATGAGTGTTCGCAAAGTGCTCAATGGCATTCAGCGAGGTGAAGATGTAAAAGCCATGCTTTCATCCTGTATGCTATGTGGCAAATGCACAATGGTTTGCCCGAGAGGAATCAACACGCGTAATCTAATCCTTAATTTGTGTAAGCTTTATGATTGATCGCATTCCCTCCGGCTTCCATCCGTTCGTTATACCATTCCTTGTCGGTATGGCGTTTGTGTTGCTATACTGCTTCGGGGCTATGATAAAAGTACTATACGAACTGTCTTGGCAAGACAGAAAAAAGTTCTTCTTATCTCTCCTTAATCCAAAGATTTTACTCAAGGACATCAAAGATATCTTCCTCAACTGTCTTATCCATGTTCCGCTGTGGAAGCGCAATAAGCTGTTTGGCTATATGCACTCGTCCATTGCGTTTGGCTGGTTCATGATTATTCTGTTGGGGCATATAGAAGTTTTGCTATTTGTGCCCGGACGAATTAACTTGTTCTATTACCCTATATTCTTCAACTATTTTGTTGCTGAGGATGATGTGACGCTACGTGGTTCGTTGCTTTTCTTCCTCATGGACTTCTTCTTGTTGTTGATAATGAGTGGTATAGCAATAGCTATCTTCCGCCGCATTAAGAACCATGTTTTTGGTGTGAAGCGCATGGCTCGACCCACTTTCCTCAATTTGGTGGGACTATACTCGTTGTGGGCTATTTTCCCATTACGTTGGCTCGCTGAGAGTTTCACGGCGCATATATCCGGAGGGTCGTTTATGACGATTCCTGCTAACTGGTTGTTTAGACAGTTCCTTGGTAATGAGTTAAACATGCTTCCCACATGGTGGGCGTATTCCATCGCATTATGTATCTTTATGTGTGTACTGCCGTTTACACGATATATGCATATTCCGGCAGAGATGCTGCTTATCCCAATGCGTAATGCAGGGCTCAAAGTGCGCAGTTCACGCAAGGGATTTGCTCGTGTAGAGTTCTTCTCATGTCCAAACTGCGGAGTATGTATTGACGCTTGCCCAATGACGGTGGATAATGGTAATGTCAAAGATTGCACGGTTTATCTCACGCGTCAGTTACGTCGTAATAACGAAGAGCGGATACAAGAGATAAGTGATAAATGTTTGCTATGTGGTAAGTGCGAAGCCTTGTGCCAAGTGGGTGTAGAAGGTCCGGGACTGCGTATTTTGGAACGTGCGCGCCGTGACTATACAGTACCATTCCTTTATCCGGCAGGAGACAAAAAGGTAGAAAGTCGCAAAGTACTATATTTCGCAGGGTGTATGACACACCTTACGCCGGCTATCGGACGTAGTGTAGAGGCGATAATGAAGAAAGCAGGAATAGACTTTACATGGTTGGACGAGCAGGGCGGACTATGTTGCGGACGTCCTATGTTTACTGCTGGGCGTATCGCGGAAGCTAAATCTATTGTTGCGAACATGGAAAGACTGATTGCGGAGTCAGGCTGCGATACATTGCTTGTTTCGTGTCCGATATGCTACAAAATGTTTTGTGAAAACTACAACTTGCCCGGTATCCAAGTGATGAATTATATCCCATTTATCAATAACTTGATTTCTTCCGGTCGCATCAAGGTGGAGAAAAGTGATATTTGTTATGTTTATCATGATCCATGTGAATTAGGTCGCGGTTGCGGTATGTACGAAGAGCCACGCAAATTGTTAGGTCGTTCAGCTGGTATTGCGGAAGCGGGCCATAATAGAGAAGAAAGTATCTGTTGCGGTGGTTCTTTGGGTTCGTTATCACTCGATTTCTCGCAGCGTGAGAATATGACCAAGGCTGCGCTTAATGACTTATATACCAGTAATGCGGATGCAATTGCCACCGCTTGCCCGTTATGCCAAGCCACTTTTGCGCGTTACGCAGACCGACCGGTAAAAGATATAGCAGAAATAGTAAATAACCAAATATTATGAGATTCAAACCTACATTGTACACTTTAGTTAACGTAAGTAACGGACGCGAGTTCAGCGACAAAGGCTGGACACTCTCTGATCCGCAAGGAGGCGAACCGTCGCTTATACGTGCCGTTTATGCAAACAAGAAGTTTACTGTTCGTGAGGACTTGGACGGAATTTACCGTTATGCTGAGTGGATGCCTATTCGTCGTACACTCAAAAACTCCTGCGCACCAGTGACGTATAAATCTAAAGGTTTGGCCAAACACCTTGGTCTTTCCAACCTCTATATTACTTTTTCCGGATGGAATCCGAAGATAGGTGCCACTTTCCGTACTTGTTCGTTCAAAGAGACGGAGGCTTATTCTGTTTTGGCACGGATGAGCAAGGACGAAAAACGTATTCTTGTTGTGCAATCGGCAGGTAATACCGCGCGTGCGTTTGCGCAGGTGTGTTCCGATAATAAAATACCGATTGTTATCTGCGTGCCGGAAGATAGTCTGCATGATTTATGGTTCCACAAGAAACTTAACAAGTGCGTCAAACTGTTAGCTGTGCCTCATGGTTGCGATTACTATGATGCTATTGCTTTGGGTGAGAAATTGGCGCAAGACCCGCATTTCTTCTTGGAAGGTGGTGCCAAGAACGTGGCCCGTCGTGATGGTATGGGTACAACTATTTTAAGTTGTGTGGAGAAGATGGGGCGTATTCCTGATGCCTATTTCCAAGCAGTTGGTTCTGGTACCGGTGCAATTGCTGCGTGGGAGAATGCGGAACGCTTAGCAGCAGACGGGCGATTTGGTGAGAATAAGATGCGTGTCTATGTATCTGGTAACGACCCCTTTACGTTGATGTATGATTCATGGAAAGCTGGTTCAAGAGCACTTTTAGAACTCTCTTCCGAAGAGGGAAGGAGACAAGCATCTGTTATTCTTGCAAAAGTGCTATCTAACCGCAAGCCGCCGTATAGTTTGGCGGGTGGTTTGTTTGATACGCTCAAAGACTCCAATGGTGATTTTTTCCTTGCTACCAATGATGATATCATGTACTGGATGATGCAATTCCGTAATCTGGAAGGTTATGATTTGCTTCCTGCAGCCTGCGTAGCAGTTGCCTCGCTTGCCAAAGCTGTTGAAGAGGGCAAGGTAAAGAAGGATGAATATATTATGCTCAACTGCACGGGTGGTGGCACTTTAGGAGCTATGTCAGCAGGTTATGTTTTCAAAACTCCAGACTTGATTTTGCCACCTGAAATGCCTGCAGAAGAGGTTATAAATGCCGTAAAAGCATTGTTTTGAGTAAAAAAATGCAATTTAAGTGCATTTTTTTGCCAAAAAATTTTGTCAATTCAAAAAAAAGCAGTACTTTTGCAGCCGCTTTCGGTCGAAAGACTTGTGTCAATCGGTTGAAGCAACTATCGGGGTGCGGTAGTTCAGTTGGTTAGAATACCGGCCTGTCACGCCGTAGGTCGCGAGTTCGAGTCTCGTCCGCACCGCAGAAAAAAGAAGCTTAGGGGCTTCTTTTTTTGTGCGACGGACTCAAACTTCGCGAGTTCTCCGCCACTACGTTCTGTCGATTATTGCACATGTGCAATTTTCGAGTCTCGTCCGCACCGCAGAAAAAAGAAGCTTAGGGGCTTCTTTTTTTGTGCGACGGACTCAAACTTCGCGAGTTCTCCGCCACTACGTTCTGTCGATTATTGCAAGTGTGCAATTTTCGAGTCTCGTCCGCACCGCAAGAAGTCCACAGAAATGTGGATTTTTTTGTGCTATTATGTAAGGAAAAATTAAGAATACAGCGGTTTAGTACTATGATAAGATACCGATAAGACCAGGCTAATCACCTTTTAATCACCCTATAATCACCTTTTAATCACCCTTTAATCACCTTTTGTTACC
>JAEDLW010000038.1:0-15545 GCA_016295035.1 Paludibacteraceae bacterium | reverse complement strand
AAGGATTTTATTATTGAAGTGAACCATGTGTCGAAGCGATTCGAAGATGGTAAGTTGGTGCTTGACGATGTAAGTCTTCAAGTGAAGAAAGGCGAGTTTGTGACGATACTTGGTCCGTCGGGATGTGGTAAAACGACGTTGCTGCGCTGTATTGCCGGTTTTCAAGTGGCGACGGAAGGAGATATTTTGCTTAAAGGCGAAGATATTACGCAGACACCTCCTCATAAACGTCCGGTCAATACTGTTTTTCAGAAGTATGCGTTGTTTCCGCATTTGAATGTGTATGACAATGTGGCTTTTGGTCTGAAGCTCAAGAAGTTAGATGGGGATACGATCATGAAGCGTGTGAAACAGGCGCTGAAGACTGTAGGCATGAGTGATTATGAATTCCGTGATGTAGACTCTTTGTCCGGTGGCCAGCAACAACGTGTGGCGATTGCGCGTGCTATTGTGAATCAGCCGGAGGTGTTGCTATTGGATGAACCGTTAGCGGCATTGGATTTGAAGATGCGCAAGGACATGCAGTTGGAGTTGAAGGAGATGCACAAAAAGTTGGGAATAACATTTATATACGTGACGCATGACCAAGAAGAGGCTTTGACTTTGAGTGACCGTGTGGTGGTGATGAGCGAAGGTAAAATACAACAGATTGGTACGCCGACGGATATATACAATGAGCCTCAAAACTGTTTTGTTGCTGATTTCATTGGAGAAAGTAATATCCTGTCCGGTATGATGATACGCGACCGAAGAGTACAATTCAACGACTTGGAGTTTGACTGTATTGACGAAGGCTTTGGGGAGAATAATCCGGTGGATGTGGTTATTCGTCCCGAAGATATTTATATATGGGACAAGTCGCTGGAGAAGCGCGGTAAAATATTAGGGCAGGAAGATGATGATGCCGAAGACCGCGTGCCGAAGGGCAAGTTCACAAAGTGGTATGGTGTGGTTGACAGTTGCATTTTCAAAGGTGTTCATTACGAGATGACGGTCAAAACCGAGAATGGCTATGAGTTCATGGTTCAAGATTATCACGAGTTTGTGCCCGGGACGGAAGTGGGAATGCTTGTCAAGCCTGAGGATATACAGGTAATGAAGAAAGAACACTATATCTACAACCATTTTGAAGGCGAAGTGCTGAAGAATGGCAAGGTGCGTTTTATTGGTGCCGATTGGGAAGTGAGTGAAGGTCAGTTGAAGCCATTCTCTCCTGGAGACAAAGTGGAAGTATTGGTACCTTATCGCTCAGTGGATTTGCAAGACCATGAAGACGAAGGTGTAGTTTCCGGTGAAGTGCACTTTATCTTATTCAAGGGTAATCACTACCATTTGACTATTCGTACGGACGATGATTATGATATCTACGTAAACACGAATGATGTGTGGGACGATGGTGACCGTGTAGGTATAGATATTTCGCGTAAGAATATTCTTTTGAGAGAGTTAGAGAATTAGAGAGTTAGTGTTTAGAGGAATGAATAAGTTGAAATATATATTCGGTTCTCGGCGAACATGGGCATGGCCGTATGTGCTATTCCTTGTGCTTTTCGTGGTTTTGCCGCTTCTGCTTATCTTCGTTTATGCGTTTACAACACCAAGTGGGGAGTTTACGCTGAAGAACTTTGTTCAGTTCTTCCATACCAGCGAGGCGGTGAATACGTTTATTTACTCGATTGCGATAGCGTTGCTCACAACGATAATATGTTTGCTGCTGGGTTATCCTGCGGCGTATATCATGGCCACCGCCGAACTGAAAACGCCGGCAGTAATGGCGATGTTGTTTATTTTGCCAATGTGGATTAATTTTCTGCTTCGTACTCTTGCGACGGTGGAACTATTCAATATGTTTGGTATTCCATTGGGCGAAGGAGCTCTGTTGTATGGAATGTGCTACGACTTTTTGCCGTTTATGATTTATCCGATATATAACACGCTGCAGAAAATGGATCGTTCGTTGATTGAGGCTGCTCGTGATTTGGGTGCCAACGGTCGCGAAGTGTTTACAAAAGTGATTCTTCCATTGTCAACGCCCGGAATCTATAGTGGTGTTGTGATGGTGTTTATGCCGACGGTTTCGACATTTGCTATATCCGAACTGCTGACTCGTAATAAGATTACGCTGTTTGGTTCTCTTATCCAGCGTGCGTTTGGCGAAGGCGGCTTGCAAATGTGGAACTATGGCGCGGCGTTGTCGCTGATTATGCTTTTAATTATCGGTTTAACCAGTTTCTTCGGGAACAAAGATGAGCAGGAGGCTCAGAGTGTGATATGATAGGAGTCGAAAGTCAAAAGGTGCCTACGGGCACTCCGATAAATGTCGAAAGCTCTGCTCAGTTGGAGGCGAAGAAGCGTCAAAGGGATTTGATGTGGCGCCGTGTGTTTGCACAATCGTATTTGTGGTTTCTGCTCGTGCTGTTGTATGCGCCGATAGTGCTGATTATTTTCTTCTCGTTCACTCGCAGTAAGGTATTAGGCAACTGGACGGGATTTACGTTCGGACTTTACGAGAATTTGTTTACGGGTTATGACCGCGTGGCGCAAGTGCATGTGGACCCGAATATGTATCATGCGCTTTGGTACACGTTTGTTATTGCGCTTGTTGCAGCTACGTTTGCGACGTTATTGGGAACATTGGCAGCAATAGGTATATTTAACATGCGTCAGAAGAGCAGAAAAGCTATACAATTCATGAACAGCATCCCTATGATTAACCCTGATATATTAACAGGTATATCGTTGTTTCTGTTGTTTGTGTTCCTTGGTATAAGTCGTGGTCTGACAACGGTGATTATTGCGCACGTAGTGTTCTGTACGCCGTATGTGGTGTTAAGCGTGATGCCTCGTTTGACAAAAATGAATCCGAATATCTATGAAGCGGCATTGGACTTGGGTGCAACGCCATTTCAAGCCCTGCGTAAAGTGATGATGCCAGAATTGTGGCCCGGTATGTTGAGTGGATTTATACTGAGTATTACGCTCAGTATTGATGATTTCGGTGTGACTTTCTTTACCAAAGGTAGCGGCGGTTTGAATACCTTGAGTACGTTTATCTATGCCGATGCACGCAAAGGCGGTTTGACGCCTGAGTTGAGACCGCTGTTCTCGTTGATATTCCTCACTATGCTTGTGCTGCTGATAATCATCAACTGGCGTGCAGCGAGACAAGCAAAGAAGAGTTGACAATTTAGCGTTTAGAGTGAATAATAAATATTTATGCTTATGAAAAAAGTTTTATCATTGCTGCTTGTAGCGCTGATGGCGCTTGGCACTTTCGCGGCAGACCGCGAACACACACTGAAAGTGTACAACTGGGCTGACTACATTGACGAAGACGTGCTCAATGCATTCCCTGCTTGGTACAAAGAGATGACCGGCGAAGAAGTCGAGGTTATCTATCAAACATTCGACATCAACGAGTCTATGTTGACCGAGATTGAGGTGGGGCACGAAGATTACGACGTTATTTGTCCGTCTGAGTACATCATTGAACGCATGTTGAAGGCAAACTTACTGCGCAAGATTGACAAGACCCTTGTGCCGGAAGAACAACGCTATTTCAACAATGTGGCACCATTTGTAGTGGATAAGTTCCAACAAATGTCTGAGACCGAGAACGTGAGTGATTACACGGTTGGTTACATGTGGGGAACTACCGGTTTCATTTACAACCCTGCTTTTGTTCAGCGCGAGGATGTGAAGTCATGGGGCGCTATTCTTGACCCGAAATTCGAGGGCCGTATATATATGAAAGACGCATTCCGTGATGTATATTCAGTGATTGTGCTGTACGCATATCGTGATGAGATTGAACGTGGTGAAGTCACTCGCGATGAATTGGTTCACACTATCACACCTGAACGTATTGCACGCGTAGAAGAGATTTTGACTGCTGCTAAACCGAATATTGCAGGTTGGGAAGTGGACTTTGGAAAGGAAGAAATGACCAAGGGTAAAACTTGGATGAACCTCAGTTGGTCCGGCGATGCACAATGGGCTATCGACGAAGCAGAGGAGATGGGCATCAAGCTGGAATATATTGTACCGGAAGAAGGCTCTAACGTATGGTTTGACGGTTGGTGTATTCCTAAGTACGCAGTTAACACCAAGGCTGCAACCTGGTGGATTAACTACCTGTGCTTGCCGGAGAATGCGATTAAGAACATGGACTTCATCGGTTATGTATCTGTTATCTCTACTCCTGAGATTCGCGCTTGGGTGGATGATATCCAAGAGTGGGAGGAACCGTTGGACTTGAGTTATTTCTTTGGTCCGGAGGCCCTTGCCGTGCATGCTAATCCTGTACTTTACCCCGATAAGGCCGTTATCGATCGTTGCGCTTTGATGCACGACGCCGGTGAGAAAAACGAGGAATTGATTAAGATGTGGAACCGTGTGAAAGGTGATAACCTTAGTCCGCTGATGCTGTCTATCATAGGCATCGTCCTGCTGGCAGTTATCTTGTTTGCTGTTCTACACGTAATCAATCAACGTAAGCAACAGAACTTACAAAGAAAACGTAAAACAAAAAGATAAAGTATGAGATATAACCTCAGGTGGTTCTTATTGCCCCTGTTGTTTCTGTCTCTGACGGTTTCGGTTGCCGGGCAGCCCATGAGCCGTATGGAGAAAGAGTATAACCGTGTGGCAGCCTTATTTGAGCAGCGTGACAAGTTGGCGTTGCGCGAGTTGCGTGAATATATTGAAGCGTATCCGTACACGACTTTCGAATCGGAAGTATACTTCATGCAAGGTGTTATCCAAACTGAACGTGGGTATTACAAAAAAGCGATTAAGGAATTTGATAAGACAGATTACAAGACGCTTCCTCGTCCGTATCAGCCTCAGTATCAGTTCTATCGCGGCTATGCACATTTGATGCAGCAAGAGTATGATCACGCCAGCACTTTCTTCTCTAATCTGGAGAAGCACGATACACCATACAAAGAGAAGGCAGCGTACTATTACGCTTATTGTCAGTACAAATTGGGCAATTATGAAAAGGCAGTGCCCACGCTGTTAGAACTTGAGCAAAAGGAGGAGTACAAGAAAACAGTGCCGTACTATTTGACTCAAATTTATTACTCTCGTGGTTTGAACGACGAGGTAAAACAACGCGCAGAGCGCCTGTTGGCCGAGCAGCCTGAGAACGAGAATAATAGTGAGTTGCATCGTATTTTAGGCGAAATGCATTTCACGGAAGGACGTTATGGCGATGCCGTAACAGAGCTGACGACTTACGACAAGATGAATACCGCGCAAAAACGTGAAGCTTTGCGGTCGGATTTATATATGCTCGGTTTGGCGCAGTATAAGACGAGTGATTATGCTGCAGCTATTGCTACGTTCAAGCGTGTGCCGGTTCAGCAAGACAGCATATCGGAAAGTGTGAGCCTCAGTCTGGGGCACGCCTATCGTCAAATGAGTGATAATGAACAGGCTAAGTTGGCTTACCTGGATGCGACCCAATATAACATTGATCCGCAAGTTCATTACGAGGCAATGTATAATTACGCATTGGCAGTGTACCAATCCTCCTCGTCTATTGGAGAGAGTGAGTTGGTGTTTATAGACTTTATTCGTCAGTACCCGAACTCCGAACATGTGGACGAGATTTATATGTTATTGAGTGATGCGTTCCGTAAGTCGAAGAACTACAAGGCTGCTTTGGCAGCACTCGATTCCATCGATAATCCGAATAAGCAGTTGCGTGAGACGAAGCAATATCTTCGCTATCAGTTAGGTACGGACGCTTTTGTGCAGAATAAGTTCGCCGATGCGGTAGAGTCCTTTACGGCTGTAATTCAAGACCCAACATCATCGTCCGTGCTGACGGATGCGTATTACTGGCGTGCAGAGGCCAATTATCGCTTGAAGGATATCGAGGCTTGCCAACGTGATCTCGTGATTTATTCTTCCCGTCCTAACATGGCGCAATCGCCCAATAAAGCGGCGGCAGATTATCTGCAAGGATATGTGAGTTTTAGTCAAAAGAACTATGAGGGCGCTCGTGTCGCGTTTGAACGCCACGTGGCGGCTGTTCCTTCCACTACTCCGACTTATGCTGATGCTCTTAACCGTATTGGGGATTGCTGTTTCAATGCAAGACAGTTTACAGACGCAGCAAAATCTTATGAAAAAGTAGCTGCACTTAATACCGACGGAAGCGATTATGCATTATTCCAACAAGGTTATTCGCTGGGCTTGTTAAAGCAATCTGATGAGAAAGTGAAAGTGCTGCAACAATTAGCAAATAAGTACCCGAAGTCGGATTATTCCGATGATGCATTATACGAGATTGCTCGCGTTCGTATGGCACAAGAAAAGAGCGCTGAAGCGGTCAAAAGCTACGAGGCACTTCTTAATAAATATCCGCGGAGTAATCTGGCCCGCAGTGCAAGCCTGGAGCGTGCGATGGCGTATCGTAATATGAAAGATTATAATCGCGCCATAACAGCCTATAAGCACACGATTGAACATTATCCCGCCAGCAAAGAAGCTTATATGGCAGTGGAAGGTTTGGAGGCTGTATGCCTTGAAACAAACCGTGTGAATGATTATATTGCTTATACGAAGAAGTTGTCGAAACTCAATATGCAAGTGGCTACGAAAGACGACTCATTGGCTTATGTGGCAGCCGAATTACAGTTGCGGCAAGGCAATGTGGATGCGGCTTTGGCACAATTCGCACCTTTAGCGGATCGTATCGGTAGTCCGTATGCTGAACCATCGGCAATGCAGTCGGCAGAACTATATTATGAGCGTAAGGATTATACCAACTCGCTGCCTTTCTATCGCAAGTGGTTAGTAGTGGCTTCCAGTCGCAAGAACATGACCACGGCCCGCATAGGTGTTATGCGTTGTACTAAGCAGTTGAAGGAGACAAAGGAGATGCTTGATATGATAGCGACCATCTTAGGCGATGAGCCTGTAGATGCTGCTGTAAAAGAAGAAGCACTCTACACACGCGCCAAGATGAATTTCGACAAGAAAGATTACGCTGCGGCTATTCCTGACTTGACGAAAATTAGTACGGACGTGCGTACATCCGTCGGTGCAGAAGCTAAATACCTCTTAGCGCAATCGTACTATAGTCTGGGTGACTTGGACAAGGCCGAAGCAGAAATCATGTCTTTTGCACAGCAACCAACGCAGCAACAATATTGGTTGGCGCGCAGTCTGATTGTGCTGGCGGATGTGAGTCATCGTCGCGGGGACGATTTCCAGGCTCAGCAATACTTGTTGTCACTCAAGGCAAACTATACGAATAAGGACGATATATTGCAACGTGTGGAGGATAAATTGAGTCAGTTAGCGCCCAAAACTGTTGAACAATCTCAAGAAGAGGAGGATTGATTATGAGAACAAAGATAGTAATATTTGTTTTGGCCATAGCCGCTTCGGTGAGTGCACAAGATACAGTACTGAACCGTAGCGTAATAGTGGAGCGTAACTTCCAACCAATTATTCAAGATGCTGGTAAAGTGAATGTGACCCCGCAGGCTGTGCAGACCGATATTCCGGAAACACAGGTACAATACTCTGATTTTATTTCCTCACAGTCTCTGGCTGCCAGTGAGACGACATCGCTGCTAAGTCAACCAACCCGCTTTACGCAGCCGGAAGAGTTAAACGGCTGGCTGCAAGGTGGTATAGGTCACCCGCTCACGTTGTTTAATTTTGCGTACGATGTGAAGGATAACAAACATAACAGCCTAGTGCTTTATGCCAACCACAATGGGCAGTGGGGAAGACGTACAATGAGTGAGACTAATTTAGGCTTCCGTTTTACTCATGATATGCCGAAACTATCTCTCTATTGCGGCCTTAAAGGTGAGAATATTTTCTACACCAAGTACGGACGTTACTACGATGGTACGGACGGATACAATAAAGCACGCGGACTGACTATTGGTTCGTTTGCTGACTTTAGACCGGAAGACAAGCAAACGCAATGGCGTGGACGTATTTTCTTCGGACTACAATCTAACCCCAAGGAGCAAGTGCAATATAAAGCTGAAATTGGGTATCAAATGTTAGTGGTGCCGAATATTGCTACAGAGCACCAAGTACGTACCGAGTTCAATCTTAAAGCACGCCTGCCGAATGAACGCCACCGTTTGGGCTTGAATTTGTATATGCAGAATAACTTCTACACAGTGGATACGGCAATGATTCCTGAGAACCGCTATAATGCCCGTCACAACTTACGTATGGAGCCGTTCTATGCCTATCATGGCAAGCGTTTTATGATTCATGCCGGAGTTAATTTGGACGTGAACATTGGTAAAGGCCAAATGCTTTCGAGCAACAAGAACATAAGCTTTGCTCCATCGCCAAATGTGCAGTTTGAGGCACAGCTGGCTCCTAAGTGGGTGACCCTGTACGGAAAGGCTGAAGGAAAATTTGGTTTTGGTTCGTTGCAGAGCTATTTGGAAAACAACTGCTATATGGAAGTTGTTCCTTGTGTGACATCGCATTCTGTTGCGGGATATACACCGATTGATGCTGAAATAGGTTTCCACCTCAAACCGCATAAACATCTGCTGTTCGAGGCTCACGGAGGATATGCATATTATATGAATAGCAAGTCCTATGTAGCTTTCCTCGAGGCTTATGAGTATGGGCCTGGTCATATAATCCTGCCCGGTACATTCAGTGACTTTATGTCTGACTACCAGCGCTTTAAAATTGGAGGACAAGTGTTCTACCACTATCGCGATATTATATCGATTCACTTGTCAGGCGATTATTTCGCATGGAAGATACAGAAAATGACCAATAGTGCCAAACTAGAAGATATAGCCAAAAATATCCAACTGGAACCTGGCCGTGTCTATGATCGTCCGGACTGGGCTATCAATCTACGCATTGATGGCCGCATTGACGAGCATTGGTCGCTTTATTCGGACAACCATTTTGCGGGAACCCGTTGGGCTATCACTACGGGTGGTGAGGTAAAACTGCCGGCTCTGATTGATATGAACTTGGGTGCGCAGTACGAGTTTACAAAACTCAATCTGGCTATTTTCTTGCAACTTAATAATATTATCTGTCGCCGTAACCACACATTGTATGGCTATCAGTCGTATCTTTTTAACGGCTTGGCAGGTGTTAGCTGGAAATTTTAATTGATATAGTATATGACAAAACATTATTTTTTTATTATCGCATTGATTACGATGACTATGGTTTCATGCAACAAACCTCTTACAACCGGCATTAAGACCGAGAACTTAGACTCGACAGCTATTCCGCAAAATGATTTCTATCAATATGCTTGCGGTGGTTGGATGGCATCTCATCCGCTTACAGCTGAGTACAGCCGTTTCGGCACATTTGATGAACTCGGGTTACGCAACCTCGAACAAGTGAACGGACTCATTACCGATATTGCTGCTACACAACATAAACAGGGTACAGTGGAGCAGAAAATAGGTGACATTTATAATCTTGCTTTAGACACTGCACGTCGTAATGCCGAAGGTATAGAGCCGCTGCGCAAGACACTCAACGACATTGAAAGTATATCAGCTCGCGACGAACTGAGTGAGAAACTTGGTAGTTCGATGGAATATGGCCTGTTTGCTATGTATGTGGAGGCTGATGCATGTAACTCCACCATGAATATTCTCAACGAGGCTCAGGCCGGTTATGCGCTAGGCGAAAAAGAGTACTACTTTGATGAGGACGAACATACCAAAGCTATTCGTGAAGCATACGTGAAGCATATTGCTCGTATGTTCGGGCTGTTTGGTTATGAAGATGGCGACCAGCGCGCACAGACTGTTTTGCGTCTTGAAACGCGTCTTGCCAAGGCTGCTTTGAACAATGTGGAGCTGCGTGATCCGATTCGCAACTATAACAAGATGTCTATTGAAGATCTGCAGGAACTTGTGCCGGAAATCAATTGGAACACTTTCCTTGGCGCTATGAATATTCACACCGACAGTCTCAGCGTTGGGCAGATCGAACACCTTAAAGAGTGTGGCAAGTTATTGGCTGACGAACCACTTGAAGACATCAAAACGCTCTTCTTATGGCAAGTCATTGACGGCGCTGCAGGTTTCCTTTCCGACGAAATTTATATGGCTAACTTTGATTTCTACGGTCGTGTGCTGAGTGGTAGTGAAGAGCCGCGGCCATTGTGGAAACGTGCTGTTGGAATGGTGGAAGGTACACTTGGTGAAGCTGTTGGACAAATGTATGTCAAGAAGTATTTCCCAAAACAAAATAAAGAACGCATGCTCAAACTTGTGCATAACCTGCAGGCATCGTTCAAAGAGCGAATTGAGAACTTGACATGGATGTCAGAGGAGACCAAAGCAAAGGCTATCGATAAGCTCATGTCCATGACTATCAAGATTGGTTATCCGGACAAGTGGCGTGATTATTCCGCACTCAATATTGACCCGAAACTATCGTACTATGAGAACGTTCAACGTGCTGCCAAATTCGAGCAAGAATATAGTCTCAGCTATTTGGATAAGCCTGTGGACAAAGCAAAGTGGTATATGTTCCCGCAAACGGTTAACGCTTACTATAATCCATCTAGTAACGAGATTTGTTTCCCGGCAGGTATTCTTCAATATCCGTTCTTTGATATGTCAGCCGACGATGCCTTTAACTACGGCGCAATAGGTGTGGTTATCGGCCACGAGATGACGCATGGTTTTGATGATCAGGGATGCCAGTTTGATAAAGAAGGAAATCTTAATAACTGGTGGACTGCAGAAGACAAAGCCAATTTTGACGCTCGCACTAAAGTGATGGAAGAGGCCTTCAATAGAATTGAAGTTGCTCCTGGCGTGCATGCCAATGGAGCTTTTACATTGGGTGAAAACATCGCAGACCATGGTGGATTACAGATTTCATACAATGCCTTCCGCAAACTGTCGCAACCTACTACCGAAAGTGAATTTACTCCTGCACAACGTTTCTTCTTGGCTTATGCGAATGTTTGGGCTGCCAATATCCGCCCGGAGGAAATACTCAAGCGCACAAAATCTGACCCGCACTCACTTGGCAGATGGCGCGTGAATGGAGCACTGCCACAAATAGGTGCATGGTACGAAGCATGGGACGTGACCGAAACAAGCCCGCTTTATGTGCCCGAAGATAAACGAGTATCTATCTGGTAAAAACTAATCAAATAGGGTAGGATTATCCAAGTCGAACCGTTTAAGAATGCTGCGCATTAGCGTCTCGCGAATAAGTCGGCTACGATTCTTGACGGTATAATTATCACAAAAACGGTTCAGCGCACGCATTTCGCTATCATTGAGCATTATACTCACGCGATGTGTGCGCTGTTGTTTTGCGAACTTCTTATTGGATGATTGAGTAGCCATTAGAATGATATACCGATTTGTAAGCCGAAGGTAATGAAATTGCGCCCGGAATGGTAATTAAAGCTTGTTTCTTCTATAGTGGTTGTGCCTGTAACGGTAGCTTGCTGGAACTGGGCACGCAATGCCGCATACATCGAGGAGCGTGAGCTAAAAGCGTAGCGATAACCTACTTCGACACTCGTGTAAAGACCGCCTGCGCAGTTCTTAACACCGAAGCCGTAACCGATATTAGCGCCCATGTAAGGACTATGTTTACCTTCGATAAAAGGAACCTTCACGGCCACTTGCAAGGGCAGGAAAACGTAAGTTGCATTGGGCATGAACATACATGCTACATTCAAACCTCCACCAAGGAAAATTGACTTTTGGCCAATGTAGCGCGAACCGATTAACAATTCGCCGCCAAAGAATCCGCCATTCGCCTCATTAGGTATAAAAGCACCACCGCCGCCTGCATCTAATAGAAATGTGACTTTCTTGCCGCCTTGCGTCCTTTTCTCTTTCTGTCCAGAGTTAGCCTCTTCCGTCTCCTTAACTTCTTCGTCAACTACAGAAACAACATCTGCAGCTGGATACTGGAAACGTGCACCATCGTTATCGCGCACAATAACTACATCGGCGTTGTTGATAAGCACTTCGCCAACAATCTTCTTACCGGACTTGAGAGTGATGACCGCCGCTTGACAAGCAAAAACGGAACAGAAGAGTAGAAAGATTAACGCAAGTCGTTTATTCATAAATTATAGAGTTTTGAGTATTGCAATTACGTAGTTATACAGCTTCTGTACAGTAGCGATATTGACGCGCTCATCGGGTGAGTGTGGGTGCTCGATGGTCGGACCGAACGAAATCATTTCCATTCCAGGATAATTACGTCCTATAATTCCGCACTCTAAGCCGGCATGAATAGTCACCACACGCGGCTCATTGCCAAATTCGCGCTTGTACACTTCTTTCAGCGTAGCAAGAAGTTGGCTCTTGAAATTTGGTTTCCAGCCCGGATAAGAACCATAGCACTTCACTTCTGCACCGGCAAGAGCAAAAGCTGAGTGAATAATCTGTTGAAGTTCTTCCTTTCGACTTTCAACGCTTGAACGAGTCAGGTTGAATACAGACACTTTGTTGCCTTCTGTCGTGATAATCGCGAGGTTATTGCTTGTCTCAACGATATCGGGCATCTCAGGAATCATGCGATATACGCCGTGCGGGCAGATAGTAATAGAGTGAATAAGGAAATCCTGCACATCCTCCGGCATTTCCGTTTTCGGGCAAACAACTTCTTCTGCGCAAAGATGCAAATTATCCTCAACACCATCGTATTCTTTAATAAATAGGTCTTCCCACTCTTCTACCAAAGAAAGGAATTCATCCTTCCCTGCCGCAGGAATGGTAACGATTGCCGATGCTTCACGCGGAATGGCATTGCGCAAACTGCCGCCTTCTACACATGCTAAACGTGCTTCGTAGTTAGCCACAGCATCTTTGAGGAAACGGAACAGCAACTTAATCGCGTTGGCACGTTGCAGATGAATATCGCAACCTGAGTGACCACCTTTACAGCCTGTCACACTAATCTTCAAAGCAATATCGCCCTCTTCTACCTCAACCGGTTCAAAGTCAAAGTTAGCCTCAATATCTATACCACCGGCACAGCCAACATACAATTCTCCTTCTGTCTCGGAGTCAAGATTAAGCAAATATTTACCTTGAAGCATACCGCCTTTCAGGTCAAATGCGCCATACATGCCGGTCTCCTCATCTACCGTGAAGAATGCTTCCAATGGTGGATGGACCACGTTCTTATCTGCAAGAATAGCCAAAGCTGTAGCAACGCCGATACCATTATCTGCGCCAAGCGTTGTGCCGTCTGCCGTAACCCACTCCTTATTATTTTCCACGTACGCGCGTATAGGGTCTTTCTCAAAATCAAACGCAACATCCGAATTCTTCTGAGGCACCATGTCCATGTGGCCTTGCAAAATCACACCGGGATGATTCTCATAGCCCGGATAAGCAGGCTTACGGATAATCACATTGCCTATTTGATCAACGATCGTCTCTAAACCAAGGCTGCGGCCGTAGTTAGCCAAAAACGCCGAAATAGCTTCTTTCTTACCCGATGGACGGGGAATTTGTGTAAGGCTGTAGAAATTCTCCCACACACCTTTAGGCTCTAAATTCTTCATATGCGTTAAATATCAATTATCTATAGTTAGTTCGCCGCAAAGTGGCGTCTGAAGGAGATGCTTTACTTTTTCCATATCATCTCCGTATTCGCCTAATAGGCACATCATCTTGGTCAGTAATGCCTCGGTGGTGATATCATAGCCCGACAGCACACCGGCCTTTAGCAGATTAATTGAGGTTTCATATAGACCCATCTCTACTGAACCCGTATTGCATTGAGTCTTGTTCACAATAATCAGTCCTTTTTGCACAGCCGATTGTAACTCCTCATAAAGCCAGCTTACAGATGGAGCATTGCCTGCGCCGTAAGTCTCTATCACAACGCCGCGAAGACCCCTCGCCGTAAGAACAGAGTGAACAACTGCGCGAGTAATACCCGGGAAAAGCTTTAATATCGCTACGTGAGAATCGGTCTTGGCGCACAAACACAACGGCTTGTCCGGGTCGGAATAATGAATCAAGTGCGGTTGATACGTGATATGTACACCTGCTTTCGCAAGGGCGGGGTAATTATACGAGTTAAACGCCGAAAAATGTTCAGCATTTCGCTTCGTCGTACGGTTCGCACGGAACAAACGGTCCTCAAAATATATCGTAACTTCAGGAACTAAGGCCTCACCATCATCATCCTTTGCGGCTGCTATCTCAATGGCTGTCAACAGATTTTCCTTCGCATCCGAACGCATCACACCCATTGGCAACTGACTACCCGTGAATACAACAGGCTTACCTAAGTTGCGCAACATAAAAGATAACGCAGAACCCGAATAAGACATCGTATCCGTTCCGTGCAATATCACAAAACCATCGTAATCGTTATAATGGTCATACACAGACTGTGCCATGCGTGCCCAATTATCTGGATTAACATCTGATGAATCAATTAAAGGATCAAATGACATCGAATCCACTGCTATCTCTGATGAGGATAACTCAGGTATCACATCTTCTGCCAAACGCAAAACCGCCGGATGAAGTGCGCCCGTCTCCTTATTCTGAACCATGCAGATAGTACCACCAGTTATGATAATTAACACTTTACTCATAAACCTCGCAAAAGTACAAAAAAATGTTTACATCCACAAAAAAAATAATAAAAAATATTCTTTTTTTACGATTTTTCTCTTCTTGGCACGATTTTTGTACAATATTTTTTTGCACGCATCGCCTATTGACGTGAACGAATTAAATACCCACATATTACTTTGCGACGACGACGCAACGTTGGTGACTGTTCTCGCTGACTTGCTCAAAAGCAAAGGCTATGATGTCACAACGGCTCAAGAGGCAGAAGAAGCGTTCGCAAACATCAAAATCGGCATCATCGATATTGCGCTTATCGACGCTAAAATGCCGGATACTAACGGACTCGAGCTCCTTGACAACCTGCGCAAAAGTGGAGAAAAACTGCCGATTATCATCTTGGGCGAACATATGCCACAAAGTGAAATCATCAAAGCATATCGACTCGGCGCAGACGCGTACATGGACAAACCTTTTACTATCGAAATCCTCATCTGCAAAATGGAAGCGATCCTGCGTAGATGCAGACAAAATAACAACAACGAACAGAAGATCTTTGACTTAGATGGAAAAAAATTTGATGGCGAACATCAAATCTTTGACGGAAAACACTTGTCCGCAAGAGAAAGCGACCTGCTGCTCCTATTATGTAGGAACAAAGGAGAGTTGGTCGATCGCCATCTTATTTTAAGAACGCTTTGGAGAGAGGATACCTATTTCGCTTCACGTTCACTCAGCGTCTACGTCAACCGATTGAGACACATCCTGCATACAACCAACTTGCAGATTGTTGCTGTCAACAAACGCGGATATAAATTAGTAAACTGCAAAGAGCAAAATAAAGTAAAGTAAAGTTTTTTCATAACAGGCTAACAAAGAGTTAGTGTTTTTTCTTAATTGTGTTATTTAATAAATAGTGTTTTTTGGGAAAGAGTTCGTCGTGAGACGAGCTCTTTTTTATTTTACTCATTCCATCACTCCCTC
>JAEDLW010000037.1:0-15603 GCA_016295035.1 Paludibacteraceae bacterium | reverse complement strand
TACTCCCTCAACTACCCAGTTAAGTCCACAACATTAACACAATTTTAACACAGGATTAACACAGGATTAACACAGGATAATGCTGCTCCTGCAATAATATCGCAAGATTTTTTGCGACTTATTTGCACAAGTGCAAAAAAAGCAGTACCTTTGCGCGCTAATTTTGCGTTAATGTATGTAGAATAAGAAAAAAGTTGACTTATGGCAAAACATTATTTAGAAGTATTAAGCGAAACAATACGCACGAATTGGAACGAAATTGCGTTGGCAGATTATCGCACTTTAACTCGCTACACATATGGCGATATGGCGGATTATATGGCATGCCTTGGCGCTATCTATGACCAGCTGGAACTGAAGAAAGGTGTGCATGTCGCTATCTGCGGAAATAACTGCGCCAACTGGGCTGTAGCATACTTGGGAACAGCTGTTTGGGGAGGTGTGAATGTGTGTATTATGCCCGATTTCCAAGCTGAGGATATCGCGCGTATTGTTAACCATAGCGAAGCTCTTGTGCTTATCGCTTCCGAGCAGGTGCGCAAGAAACTGGAAGGACAGAACATGCCGAAAGTGAAGTATATCTTTGCCCTTGAGACATTAATGGTCGTAGAGAGTCGCATGGCAATAACTAAAACTATTCAGGAGCCGGAGATACATCTCACACCGGACCAAATCAACTATGAAGGCAAGAGCCTGGACGATTTGGTAATGATTTGCTACACTTCCGGTTCAACAGGAACGCCTAAAGGCGTGATGCTCTCGTACCGCAGTCTCTCCAACAACGTGCAAAACTGTATGGAGAATCTGCCAGAACATAACGGACAAAACGTGCTTTCCATGTTGCCTCTCGCGCACATGTATGGTCTCGTTTGCGAACTATTAGCGCAAATCCCCGCAGGCTGTCATATATGGTTCTTAGGGCAGATGCCCACGCCCGCAGTACTCAAAAAAGCACTTGCAGAAATACGCCCGTACACCATCGTAACCATTCCTTTGGTGATAGAAAAACTCGTGAAGAAGAACATCTTCCCTATTTTGCAGAAAAAGCACATCAACTTCATGTGGCATCTGCCGGGCGTAAACCGTATACTGAAGAAAATGGTCTGCAAAACGCTGAATATGGGACTTGGAGGTAATATTCGTCAGTTCCACGTTGGCGGCGCGGCTCTTAATGAAGATGTGGAGAAACTGCTCATGGACATCAAGTTCCCGCTGACTGTAGGTTACGGCTTGACAGAAACCGGTCCGCTCGTTTCCGGTAACATCTGGCAGAACTTCAAAGCTCGTTCCGGTGGACGACTCGTTTCTGGTATGGAGGCGAAGATTGTGGACGAAGAAATTTGGGTCCGCGGCGAGAACGTGATGCTCGGTTACTACAACGAACCGCAACTGACCAAACAAGTGCTGACGGAAGACGGATGGTTCCGTACCGGCGATGTCGGTCGAGTAGAGGAGGACGGAACGATTTATGTCCAAGGACATAAGTCCAACCTCATCGTACAAGCTGATGGCAACAAAGTCTATCCCGAAACGATTGAAGCGATATTGAACGAGATGGATGGTGTCGATGAGTCGCTGGTAACGGTTTGGAACAACCAACTCGTTGCCGTTGTTGTGACGCAGATGGATTTGAGTGTCGAGAATATGCGCAAAAAACTCAACGAGATGCTGCCTTCATACAGCCGCATCACTAAGATTGAGACGCAAACCGATCCGTTAGAGCGCACACCAAAACACTCCATCAAACGTTACCTCTATAGAAAATAAGTACTTATGAAATACAAATTATTTGGTCTGTGCCTCGTCCTCTTTTGTGGACTGATGACAACAAGTTGCAAGAATGAGTTGCAACAAACGGCTGGAGAGTATAGCTACAAAATCTCCGGAAGTGTAATTGAGGATGGCGAGGAACGAAGCATTACTAACGAGAGTGGAGCACTCCGTGTTATCGACAAAAAGGATAATCTGTTGCTCTCGTTCAATATGTTGGGTGGAGATGTGTACACCACTGATGCCACGCTCTCAAACAAACAAATTGAGATTGCCGAGTTTGAAAGAATAATACCTTTTAACTCCAGGGAATACAAAACCAAGGTGTCTGGAACCGGCGAAGTGTATGACAACACGATTGTCGTACAACTGCGCTATGAAGGCATGTCAATGGACAAGGATTCCGTCAAGTTGGAAAGTAAGGATGTGCGTTTAGTAGCTACGCGAAACTAAAAAACTAATGAGAAAGAATTTCGTAATACTATTAGCCGGTTTGACGCTTTTCGGATGCACGAAGCAACAGACGCAGACTGCAACACCTCCGCTTGGCGTGCACGTAATGACGGTTGAGTCCCAATCGGTTATCCCGACACATACTTATGTGGCAAAGATTGAGGAGAGTAATATGGTGCCTCTGAGTGTTCAAACACCCGGCAAAGTGACGGAAGTGCTCTGTCGTGCTTCGGATAAAGTGCGTGAGGGACAAGTGTTGCTGCGTTTGGACAAGACACAGGCAACCAATGCCTATAAGTCCGCTAAAGCGGCGCTGCAAGAAGCAACGGATGCCTATGAGCGCGTGACTCAAGTGCACAAAGAAGGTGGTGTCACAGCACAAAAGATGGTGGAGATCGAATCCAAGTTAGCGCAAGCGCAATCTATGCATGATATGGCTCAAAAAGCATTGTCAGACTGCGAGATACGTGCTCCGCGTGCCGGTGTTATCGGACGTTGTGATATCCAAGTCGGACAAGTTGTAGCTCCTGGAATAACACTTATCACCTTGCTTGATATTGCCGGGTATAATGCCGTTTTTTCCGTACCCGAGACTGAAATAGCCTCTGTGCGTATCGGCGATGCGGCACAAGTGGATATTGCAGCAATAAATGCAACGAATGTCCCTGCCCGTGTAATTGAAAAAAACATGGAAGCCAATGTCGTGACGCATACCTACGAGGTAAAAGCTGCGATTGAAAGCAAGGCCAAGGAGTTATTGCCTGGAATGGTGGCAAAGATTCGATTGCATGCTCACGAACAGAGCGGTTTCGTTATCCCTGCTTCTTGTGTAACACTTCAGCCATCAGGAACAATGGTTTGGATTGCTAATGATAGCATAGCTGAACGCAGAACAATAACGGTTGGCGCATACACAGAAGGAGGAATCCTTGTCACGGATGGTTTGCAATTAGGTGAAAAAGTCATTACGGACGGTTCCCATAAACTCTATAACGGCGCTGTAATAACATACTGATGAAGCAGGCACGTGATCATATCGTAGGCGCAATGAGAAACCACGGACTGGTGGTTTTCATGTTCTTGTGCTTAACTGTTTTTGGTGTATGGTCGCTTCCGCAATTGAACAAGGATGAGTTCCCGCAGTTTACGATTCGCCAAGCGGTAATCGCTGCTGTCTATCCCGGTGCTACTGCGCAAGAGGTAGAAGAACAGGTGACTATTCCGCTGGAAGAATTCATCAACTCGTACGAGGAAGTAGATAAAGACAAAACCTATTCCGTCTCCGAAGATGGTATTGTTTATGTTTACACCATGCTTCGCAACGAAGTTCGCTCTATGCCCGATGCATGGGCAAGTATGCGTGCAGGATTAGATTTGTTCCGTAAGACGAGTCTGCCGCAAGGTGTTCTGCAAGTGGTGGTAATAGATGATTTCGGGCACACAAGTTCGATGCTATTAGCCGTTGAAAGTCACGAACGTAGCTCACGCGAACTTGCTTTCTATGCACGCAAAGTATGTGACCGCTTACGTACCATTCCTGAAGTTGGTAAACTGCGTATCTTGGGAGAACAGAGTGAAGAGATAGCAGTAACTATCGACCCGACGCGATTATCGGCTTTCGGCGTTGATCAGACGCAGATTCAGGCAATACTCTTGTTGCAGGGCTTCAGAACTCTGGCTGGCGGTAATAACGATAATCGCTTACAAGTAACTATTCCCTATAAGACAGAATTTGAGATTGCTGAACAAATAGTTTGGGCAGATCCCGTCAGTGGCGCAGCTATTCGAGTGAAAGACATCGCTACCGTTGAACGCCGCTATAAAGAAGCAGATAAATACGTCGATTACTACGAGGACGGGAAGTCTTCTTGCCTTATCATCAATATGGAGATGATGCCAGGCAATAATATCGTCGCTTTCGGTGGCGAGGTAGAAAAGATCTTGACAGAAGCAAAAACGGACTTGCCACCGGATATACAGTTCCATCGAATTACTAACCAACCGAAAGTAGTGGATGATTCAGTAAGGTCCTTCCTGCGCGATATCCTAATCTCTATCTTGGTTGTGATAGCGGTAATGTTATTGCTTTTCCCGCTTCGTACTGCCTTAGTGGCATCTACCAGTGTGCCCGTCTGCACAGCTATCTGTATTGGTTTGATGTACTTGACTGGTATTGAACTGAATACCGTGACTCTTGCGGCACTAATCTTTGTGCTTGGACTGATTGTTGATGATGCGGTAATTGTGATAGACGGCTACCAGAATGCATTGGAGAAAGGTCATTCGCGGTTCTATTCTGCTGCCGTTTCTACAAAATCGCTCTTTGTGCCGATGGCTTTAGCTACGTGCGCTATCTCAGGAATGTTCTTCCCGATGACGAAGATTATTACCGGGCCTTTGGGCGAATTCGTTAAACTCTTTCCGTTTGCAGTTCTCTTTGCGTTAACTGCCAGTATCTTCTATGCTGCATGGGTAACACCATTTATGGCGGTACGTTTTATCAAACGAAAGAAAAAATCTGAAATGGGGTGGTTTGAACGAGCACAGACACGCTTCTTCACGTGCATACAATCGGCATATCATTATATACTTTCCGGTTGCTTTGCTCGTCCGTGGCTTGTTTATTTGTTGTTAGTAGCTGTGCTTGCAACAGGAGGATTTCTCTTTACGCGTTTAAATTTGCAACTATTACCAAAAGCGGAGCGCGAGTTCTTTGCCGTAGAGATTCACTTGCGCGAAGGTTCAACCTTGCAGGAAACAGCTATCGTTGCTGATTCGTTAGCACGTATTCTCAATGCGGATGAACGCGTGAAATCTGTAGCATCGTTTGTAGGGCAGGCAAGTCCGCGGTTCCATGCAACGTATCAGCCACAGATGGCTAAACCCAGCTATGCACAGTTTATTGTCAATACGCATTCTTACCGCGAAACAGCAGCTATTTTGAAGGAATATACTCCGATATATGAGCATTATTTCCCCAATGCCTATGTGCGCTTCAAACAGTTAGACTACCAAGTAGCAAAGAACCCGCTGGAAGTACGTTTTCAGGGGGAAGACTTCGATGCATTGGAACTGTTAGCTGATTCAGTACGCCGTTTTATGGCACAGCAACCGGAGTTGCATTGGGTACATACCGATTATGATGAAGTGGCGCGGCAGACACGAATTGTTCTGCGCCAAGATGAGGCAACACGCTTGGGTATTACAGAGACACTTTTGTCACTTTATCTTAATTCCGTCACTAATGGTGCGCGATTAACTACCATCTGGGAAAATGAATATTCCGTGCCTGTGATGCTCTATACAACGAATGGTAAAGATGTGTCAGTCAGTGAATTAGCTGATATGATGATACCTACTGCTATTCCAGGTAAATGGGTGCCGCTTCGTCAAGTAGCAGATTTGGAACCGGCTTGGCATCACGCAACAATCAATCGTCGTAATGCAATTCGAACCGTGACCGTTGGTTGTGATTTGCGGGGCAAAACATCTCAGGTAACGGCAGAGAAAAAGGTGCGCAAGTGGGTGCAAGCGAATATTTCGCCTGACGAAGATTTGATAGTGAATGGTTCGCGAGTACATATCAAATATGGAGGTTTGACCGAATTAAATGGCTTTATGGTGCCGCAGATTATGTGGTCTGTAGTAGCTGCGCTGCTGGTAATGTTTGTGCTTATGCTCTATCACTTTGGCAAGATATCCTTGTCGCTATTGGCGCTTTCGTCTGCTTCGCTCACTATCTTTGGTGCGTTTGTAGGACTATATATCTTCCAGCTTGACATCTCAATAACGGCTGTTTTGGGTATTGTTTCGCTTATAGGAATTATTGTCCGCAACGCTATCATGATGTATGAATATGCGGAAGAACTGCGTCGAACCAAGTGCTTGTCTGTACGCGATGCGGCTTTTGAGGCAGGCTTACGTCGTATGCGGCCTGTGTTCCTTACCACAGCTACAACCGCTTTGGGCGTGCTTCCGATGATTATTGCGCATACTTCCCTTTGGATGCCGATGGGAGTTGTTATATGCTTCGGTGCCATACTGACATTACCGCTAACTGTCACCATTTTACCTGTGATGTATTGGAAAATATATGACCATAAATGAGTAAAGTCGCTACATATAAACAACTGCTGATGGTGATACTAATCGTATTACCTTTCTCCATTTCGGCGCAAGTGCTGACATTGGATAGCTGTCTGAATATGGCAAAACGCAATAATGTGCAACTGCAAAAAGCATCTATCGAAGTGGAGAAAGCCAAACAGGTGCGCAATCAGGCTATAACCAAATATTTCCCGCAAATAACGGGAACGGCGATGGGCTATCACAGTCTATATCCGTTGGTAGAAGTGGGAATTGACGATGTGCGCAATT
Source organism: Paludibacteraceae bacterium (assembly GCA_016295035.1). GTDB lineage: Bacteria > Bacteroidota > Bacteroidia > Bacteroidales > Paludibacteraceae > Colicola. The sequence goes on along the minus strand of JAEDLW010000037.1, from coordinate 9,003 downwards.
CGGCTGTTCGTGATTTGCTCAATGTGCTGTATGGAAATTATGGCGCAGCATTGGGACTTAGCAACACACTGTCGCTCTTCCAATACGGCTACCACGCGGGAGTGACGGCTATTCAGCCGGTTTTCGTCGGCGGAAAGATTATAGAAGGTAATAAGTTGGCAAAAGTAGGTGTGGAAGCTGCACAACTGCAGTACGAGATAGCAGCGCGCGATGTGCTGGAAGAAGTGGAAGAAGCTTATTGGTTGGTTGTTGGTCTGCAGGAAAAACGCGCAACGATAGAAGCGGCGCAAAACCTTTTAGATACATTGCATAGAGTTGTAAATGCTGCTGTTAATGCCGGCCTGGCGATACAGTCCGACTTGCTGCAAGTGGAACTCAAGCAAAGCGAGGTTCATCGTACTGAGATACAATTGACTAACGCTTTACATTTGGCCACTCGCGCTTTGTGCTTGGCTGTAGGAATAGAAGATGCCGATTCATTGCCTTTGGCTCAAATGGATACTGCGCGTTTCTTGTTGCCGCCGGCTGAAGAGAGCATAAACTTGCAAACGCCAGAAGCACAACTGATGGATTTGCATGTACGTGCTGCAGAACTACAGAAAAAAATGGTGATGGCAGACGCTTTGCCGCAAATATTGGTAGGCGCAAATTATGGATATGGCAAGATTTCAACTAATATATTCCGCGACGATTTGGGCAGTAAAGTGGGTAACGGCGCGCTTTTTGTCACAATGACTATTCCTCTTACGCAGTGGTGGGAAACAGGGCATAAAATCAAACAATATAACCTCTCATTAGACGAGGCCAAACTTGACCAAAAGGACGTACAGCGCAAATTGCAATTACGCAACCGACAAGCCTATGATCAAATGTGTGAAGCGTCTCTGCTTGTTAGTGAATATGAGAAGTCATTGGCTAATGCGGCAGAGAACTATCGTCTTATTAATGCCAATTATAGTGCAGGATTAGCTACAATAACGGACTTGCTTACTGCACAAACTACACAACTGAAAGCCCAAAACGAACTAACCGATGCACGTATACAGTTGCTTGTCACGATGCGTCGTTATTATGATTTGATAAATTCCAAGTAACATGTTCAATAACCGCATCCAAATTCCGCTTATTCTATCGTTATTACTCCTTTTTGTTGTTGTTTCTGTGCTGTATATCAATAATCTTTCGCGTCAGTTTGCGCAAGAGGAACAAGAGCGCATGGAGTTATGGGCAAATGCCACACAAAAACTGATTAAAGCAGAGCCTGACGAGGATATCGATTTCTATACCACTATTATTGAGCGCAATACAACGATTCCGGTCTATATGTTGGATTCAGCAGGTAATGTGCTGTATATGCGGAATGTGAAGAAACCGGTCAAAGATCCTACAACGCTATATGGCCCGATAGAAATACGTTTTAAGGACCTTGACGGTACGCAGGTTTTGCAGTATATCTACTACGATCAATCCATGCTTTTGACGCAATTACGCTATGTGCCTTATGCTCAGTTTGCTGTAATTATCATTTTTGTTCTTTTGGCTGTATTCTCTATCATTACTACCCAGCGCAATGAGCAAAATCGTGTTTGGGTTGGACTTTCCAAAGAGACGGCGCACCAATTAGGCACGCCGATATCATCATTAAATGCATGGCAAGACTTGTTGGAGGCCAAATACAAGGACGACGATCTTATTCCGCAAATGCGTTTGGATATAGTACGTTTGCAGACTATAGCAGACCGTTTCTCCAAAGTGGGAAGTGAGCCTGATTTGACTCCAATGCCTATTATTCCGGTGATTAAAGATGCTATGTCGTATATGCGCACGCGCGCTTCTAATAAGGTGAATATCAATTTCTCGGTTGGTCAGTTGAACCATATCACATCTAAACCCATTGCGGACGATAGTATTATCGTGATGCTTAACAAGCCGCTTTTCGAGTGGGTGATAGAAAACCTCATTAAGAATGCCATTGATGCTATGGACGGTGCCGGAGAGATTGATTTCGTTCTTTATGAGCGTGAACACAACATCTTTCTGGATGTTAATGATACGGGTAAAGGAATTGACCGACGTACGCAGCGACGTATCTTCCAACCGGGATTTACTACCAAACAAAGAGGATGGGGATTAGGACTTTCGTTAGCGAAGCGTATTATTGAAGATTATCATCGAGGAAAACTCTTCCTCAAGGCTTCTCAAATGGGAAAGGGTAGTACTTTCCGCATTATTCTCGAAAAGGCCGTAGATTGTTGAGCCACTTCCGGTCATTGATGCATAGACAGCGCCTGCAGTAACTAGGCGCTGTTTTATTTGTCCTAATACCGGATGGGCTGCAAAGACCGTAGTCTCGAAGTCATTGCTATACGTTTTCCAGTGAGCAATATCGGGTAATAACTTACCGGATGGTGTCAAGCCGGAATAAGCCTCACGCGTAGATACTGCTACATTGGGCTTAATCATCACTAATCGCCAACCGGATAGAGAGAAATTAATCGGTGTAAGTATATCGCCTATTCCTTCTGCATGACATGGTGTGTTATAGATAAAGAACGGACAATCGGCACCAAGCAGACGCACTTCTTTGGCTAATTCCTCTTTACTTAGACCTAAATCAAACAAGTCATTCAACGCGATTGCTATATGGGCTGCATCGCTACTTCCACCGCCTAAACCGGCACCGAAAGGGATATTTTTCTTGAAGCGAATGCGCACTCCACCTATTTGCGGGTACTTGCTTGCCAGTAGACGATAGCATTTGATAATCAAATTTTCTTCTGGAATACAATCAATCGCAATACCCTCTTGGTCAAAAGAAAGTGTATCTGCTTTCTCTATCTCCAACTCGTCATGAAAGTCATAAACAGGATAGAAGACAGTATCTAAATCGTGATATCCGTCTTCCCGCTTACGAACGACCCGCAAACCTATATTCAATTTGCAATTCGGCAGATAGAGCATATTACTTTCGACTTTTGACTATAATAACGTCACACCGTATCCATAAACGAGCGTTGAACCTTATTAAAGACAAGGATTCCGATTGTCAAAAGAATAATCATAAATCCAAAACTATATGCTAACATCCACCAGTCATGCGCACCAACTCCCAATACACCATACTTGAAGAACTCCAATATTCCAGTCAGCGGATTAAGCATCATCGCCAAACGTATCTTCTCATTCGTAATCGTTGACAGCGGATAGATAACCGGAGTTGCATACATCCACAGGCTCACAAAGAAACTGAGCAGCAGTTGCAGGTCGCGGTACTTAGTGGTCATAGACGAGAACAGAATACCGAAACCAAGGGCTAATCCGGCAAGCATCATTACGAGTACAGGCACGAGCAAAGCATACCAATTGGTGTGAATTGTTATGTCGGTAAATAGCTGATAATATACATAGACACATAAGAATAAGCCAAACTGAATACTAAAACGCACCAGATTGGATATCACGTCACTTAGCGGGGTTACCAAACGAGGGAAATACACTTTACCAAAAATTCCTGCGTTCGACACAAACGTATTTGATGTCTTATTCAAACAGTCCGAGAAGTACTGCCAAAATGAGATTCCTGCTAAGTAGAACAGCGGCTGAGGAAGACCATCGGTAGAGATTTTTGCTATTCCGCCGAAAACTACCATATACATCACTGTTGTCATTAGCGGCTGAATCAAATACCAAAGCGGACCTAAGATGGTTTGCTTGTACTGCGTAATGATATTACGTTTGACAAAAAGCATCATCAAATCGCGGTATTTCCAAATCTCTTTTATGTCAACCGATAATAACTTCTCTTTCGGCTTAATGACAGTGGTCCAATTTTCTTGTTCCATATTATTTGCGTATATATTCAGTAAACGTATAATCAAATGGGTTCTTCTCGTCGGCAAAGTGTGGTTCTTCACTCACTTTGCGCCACACTTCAGGCTCAATAATAGGGAAAAATGTATCCGCATCCTCCCAACTATGATGGATATGGGTAATGTATAGTTTGTCCGCTATGGGCATAAACTGACGATATACCATTCCGCCGCCGATGATAAAAGCTTCCTCGTTCTTGCTTACCAACTGTACTGCCTCGTCAATAGAGTAGGCTGCTTCTGCACCTTCAAAGGTCTTGCCCACTTGATCCGTAATAACGATATTGCGACGATTAGGCAGCGGATGTTTTGGCAACGAATAGAAGGTGCGTTCACCCATAATAACCGTACTACCACTCGTGATGGCCTTAAAATGCTTTAAGTCTTCCGGCAGGTGGCATAGTAAACCGCCTTGCTTGCCAATGGCATAATTCTCTGCTATTGCTACTATGATACTAATCATACTACGAGATATACATTATTCTTAGCCCTTGCCGGGCACGATTATTTCATTATTCATCAACTACACTGCCACCACTCCGGCTATATGTGGATGCGGGTCGTAGTTCAACAATTCAAAGTCTTCGTACTGGAAACTGAAGATATCTTTCACTTCCGGATTGATTTTCATCGTAGGCAGTGATTTTGGCTCGCGCGTTAACTGCAGCTTCACTTGATCCAGGTGGTTCAAGTAGATGTGGGCATCGCCTAAAGTGTGCACAAAATCGCCTGCTTGCAGTCCGGTCACTTGAGCCATCATCTGAAGTAGCAGTGCATATGAAGCAATATTAAATGGTACGCCGAGGAAGATGTCTGCTGAACGTTGGTATAACTGCAGCGACAAACGTCCGTCAGCTACATAGAACTGGAACAGCGAGTGACATGGCGGAAGCGCCATCTTATTCACTTCAGCCACGTTCCATGCACTTACAATCATACGACGAGAGTCTGGATTATGCTTAATCATATTCACAACTTGTGCAATCTGGTCGATTGTACCGCCGTTATAATCCGGCCACGAACGCCATTGGTGCCCGTAAACAGGACCCAAATCGCCATTCTCGTCAGCCCATTCGTTCCAAATACGCACTCCATGTTCTTGCAAATAGTGCACATTCGTATCGCCTTGCAGAAACCACAATAGTTCGTAAATAATCGACTTGAGGTGTAGTTTCTTGGTTGTTAGCAACGGAAAACCATCAGCTAAGTTATAGCGCATTTGCGCACCAAAAACAGAAATGGTTCCTGTTCCTGTGCGGTCATGCTTCTCGGTTCCTTCCGCCAAAACTCTTCTACATAAATCTAAATATTGTTTCATTGCTTAAAGCTTTCGACTAATATAACTTGTACGTTGTTTTTAACACTTTGAATTCCGTTCTACGGTTAATCTGGTGGCACTCTTCCTGCCTGTTTGGCGACAAGGTCTTGATAAAAGCCTCATCCAATATTTGACCTATTGGCAGATACGGATACTGTTTGTGCAATGCTGCATCTACCGTCACCGGTTTACCTTCTCCGTAACCATTAGGCGTAAGGCGTTCTTTTTCTATGCCGTTTTTGATGAGGTAATTAACAACACTCTCAGCACGTTTCTCAGCAAGCGTCTTATTGGATATCGAATCGCCGATACAGTCTGTGTGTGCTGCCAATTCTATCGTGATATTTGGGTTGTCATTAAGCAGCTTGATGAGTGCTTGCAAACCTGTTTCGCTCTGTGGCGTCAGTGTCCATTTACCGAACTCATAGAAGATGTTTTCCATCTTTACCGGCTTTGAAATAGGGGCTAAAACGAAAGTTTGATTATAGGTCTTGCTGTCTTTCAAATCATAGGTGTTGAGTGTCGCTTTATCGTTCAAATAGCCGCGTGCAGAAGCTAAAATAGCATATTTTACATCGCGGTTCAGTTTGACTTTAAAGGTTCCGTCCCTACGTACAGATACTTTGGAGTTCGTTCCGTCATCACCCACAATCCGCAGTTGAGCATCGGTAATAGCTTCATTATTATGGTCAACTACGTTACCTTCCACCATAAATACCATTTCCGGTAGTTCGAACACATAAATTTCGTCGTATCCTTTCTTGAGTTGCCCGCGGTTGGATGAGAACATTCCGTTTTGCGTATTGCCGATAAACGTAATCCCAAAGTCATCGCCATTCGAGTTAAATGGTGTGCCCATATTAAACACTAACCAGTTAATCGGAATCGTATCTACGCGTTCGGCTGCTGTGTCACGCACGGCTTTGAAAATATCCAATCCGCCGTATCCCGGGTGTCCGTTAGACGCAAAGAACAAACTTCCGTCAGGATGAACACATGGATACATCTCATCTCCAGACGTATTAATTCGCGGACCTAAGTTCTGCGGGTTAACCCAATCGCTGCCATCTAATTCTGCCATCCATATATCTTTGCCGCCAAAACCTCCCGGTGCATCACTTACAAAATAAAGGGTATCACCTGTTACGCAGATAGAAGGATGTCCTACCGTGATACTACTGTCCTTGAATAGTTTAATCTCTTGTGGCTCTGCCCATTCGCCACTGGCTCGTGAGCTGGTGTATATCTTTGTGCCTAAGTCCTGTCCGTTAACCGGGCAAGAGTAGGTGAAGTACATTGTTTTTCCGTCTTCCGAGAAGCAGCAAACACCCAATTCGGCTTGTCCGGATTTGGCAGATGTACTGTCGTTCTCGTTTTCGCCTTCTTCTCCACTTTCTTCGTATAATCCTTCAGCAAGATGAAAATCCTGCCATCTTCCTGCCGCATCTTTGCGCGCTGAATAGAGGCTGAACGACTGCACGCCGGTTACCGGACTTGCGCGTTTTAACTTCTTTTTTCCGCCCGAATTTTGCTCTTGCCTATTGGTTGTGAACATAATAGCGTCACCATCTTTTCCGATGAAAGCCGGTGCGAAGTTGGATGTCCGTTTTTGATTAAACTCCTTCGCAATAGAAACAACATATCTTGTTGTCTCTTTCTTCCATTCTGGCATCATCCGACATGCGTATTGTCCGGCACGAGCCACGTAATCATCAGGATGCGCTTCCAGATAAATCGAGTAGTTCTTTTCCGCCTCATTGTACTTGGCTTGATACTGCAAGACTTGCGCATAATGCAGATATACAATTGAGTCTTGGTACTTGTAGCGGATGGCGTTTTTGAAACTGTTAACTGCCTTCGGGCTGTTCAGTATCCGGTAGCACTCGCCTTGAGAAAAAGCCACGCGCCCTTTCAGTTCGCGTTCCGTCTTCGGACTAATGCGACCATAGACTTGTTTGTAAATCTCTGCCGCATCGTAATATTCTCCGATAGCATATTTTTTATCAGCCCGTTTAATACGCGACTTCAGACTGCAGGAACTCATTCCCGCAATCAATGCCAAAATCAATAAATATACTATCTGTTTTCTTACCATGTTTATCTTTGTTGTTGCTATCCACAACTACACTAATTCGTGAATAATCAATCCTGACCGCAGTTTCGGCTCAAACCACGTTGTCTTTGGCGGCATAATATTACCGCTGTCGGCAATGTCGATAATCTGCTGCATCGTGACAGGGTAGAGTGCAAGCGCCATTTTCATTTCTCCGCTATCCACGCGACGTTTGAGTTCTCCCAAACCGCGAATACCGCCTACAAAGTCTATCCGTTTGTCAGTACGCAAATCTTTAATGCCTAAAATCTTGTCAAGAATGAGGTTGGACGAAATAGTCACATCCAATACACCGATTGGATCTGCATCGTCATAACGACCTGCTTTGGCGGTTAACGAGTACCACTTGCCGCCAAGATAAAGGCTGAAGTTATGCAGTTTGTTCGGCTTGTATATTTCTGCGTCTTGTATCTCAACAACAAAATCTTCCTCAAGTGCTTTAAGGAACTCTGCCTCACTCAATCCGTTCAAATCACGCACAACGCGGTTATAGTCAATGATATTGAGTTGGTTATCCGGGAAACAAACGGCAAGGAAATAGTTGTATTCTTCGTTACCTGTGTGATTCGGATTTTGCAACTTCTTTTCATTGCCCACTAACGCAGCAGCTGCGGAACGATGGTGTCCGTCTGCGATATACATAGCGGGTATTTGTGCAAAAATCTCTGTAATCTTTGCTATCAGCGCATCGTCGTCAATCACCCAGAATGTATGTCCAAAGCCGTCTAAATCGCTGACAAAAGCATATTCGGGTTCGCCTGCGCACACTTTCGCTACCAAGGCGTCTAAGTCATCGCGATGGGGATAAGCAAAGAACACCGGCTCGATATTGGCGTTGTTCACGCGCACATGTTTCATGCGGTCTTCCTCTTTGTCTTTGCGCGTCAACTCGTGCTTTTTGATGCGGCCTTCCATATAATCTTCCACCCAAGCAGCAACGACCAATCCGTATTGTGTCCGGCCATTCATCGTCTGTGCATAGACGTAGTATTTCTCTTTCTCGTCTTGCACAAGCCAACCGTTCGCGCGGAACTTCTTAAACTCTTCTACAGCTTTCGCATATACGCGCTCGTCGTGTTCGTCGGCAATAGGAGTGAAGTTAATCTCCGGTTTAATGATATGGTATAACGACATCGGATTGCCTTCTGCCTCGCGAGCTGCTTCTTCTGAGTTTAATACATCATACGGACGGCTGCTTACCTGTTTGGCAATAGCCTTTGGAGGACGAATTCCCTTAAATGGTTTTACTTTCATGATAAAAATGATAAATGGTTAATGAATATGAAACAGAGTGCTTGATCTGCAAAATATTCATTATTAATTATTCATTATTCATTTCTTAGCGGCTGCTTCTTCTTTGCCCATTGAGCAAGATCCGTTGAAGATAGCATTCGGCTCAACGATAAGAGTCTGTGTCTTCACATCGCCTTTGATATTTCCTGTTGCACGAAGTGCAAGAGTGTGCTTCGTTTCGATTTTACCTTCCAACTTGCCCATGATTTCGGCATTTTGGCATAGGATAGTACCTTTGATTTTGCCTTGTTCACCGATTACGACTTTGCCTGTGGATTGAATATCGCCTTCAACTATTCCATCTACGCGGAAATCGGAGTCTGCGACTACGGTTCCAATAATCTTACTGCCGGCTGTCAGAGCATTATACAATGCACCGGGTTGTTGCTGTTGTGTTGCCATTTTCTTAT
>JAEDLW010000036.1:0-16153 GCA_016295035.1 Paludibacteraceae bacterium | reverse complement strand
TTTACTTGATAATCTCTTTCCACCAGTTGAAGTGGTAAGCCAGCTTCAAACCTACATCGAAGTATCCGACACCTTTTCCGTAAGCATCCGTAGCAGGAATAACTGTTACGACAGCATTTTTTCCTGAAGATGGAGCTTCGGTAATGTCAATAATAGACGAAGATTGATTATTCTTCTTGTAGAGCGAATAGAGGCTATAGTTGCCATAAACGCCGATACCGAGTGAGTTATGATTCTTGAAGGTAAACTCATAACCGATTTCTGCACCCAGCATAATATTGAGTTTGCTGGCATTCCATTTGCCTGTTGACTCTGCTTGGTCACCTTTTACAACACCGGTCACCAATTCGTTCTTCACCGGAACTTCCTCCGGATAGAGCATAGCATTGATTTCCGGTTTGTTAATAGATTGGTTGTAGACATCATAAACCGGCAAGGTGAAACGCGGACCAAGGTTCAGGAAGAAACCATTCTCGTGAATCATACTGAACATGAGAGGTACCTCCACTTGGATTTGTCCGTCATACTCTTTCACTTTATCAGAAGTGACGGTGTATTCAATAGATCCTTCCGAAGTATTAATACAGAATTGATCGTTAACAGCACCAGAAACATGTGAACGAGCAAAACCGGCTCCTACTCCAACGATAAGACCATATTGCATCTTTTTACCGAATTTCTTCCAATAATGTGCATATTGCAGGTCAAGCATCACATCGAAACCGACATTCCACTTACCATCTTTGAAAGTCTGATCCATGTCTTGCAACAAGGATGCTACACCACCACGCAGACCAATCGTGAATCGATCACACTCCGAATTCGGCTTTAGTTCTCTTGTGATGACATAAGCCGGATCTTCCTGTTTGTTGTAGAAAGCCTGCAAGAGGGTATCGTGTTCGGCTTGAAGAATGGAATCCTTCTGCTGCTTTTCTGCAGCTTGTGCGATTGAATCTTGACGGGCAGTTTCTGCAGCGGCAGCGGTTGCTATTGAGTCTTGACGTGCAGCTTTTTCTTGCGCAGCTTGGATAGAGTCTTGATGTGCTTTTTTAGCTGCAGCGCGACGAGCTTCCTCTTCTTCAGCAGCTCGTTTTGCATCTTCTTCAGCTTGTCTTTTAGCCTCTTGATTAGCCTCAGCCTCTTGAGGATGAGTGGATTTATTGAGGATATCATCCGGTCCAACCCACGAGTAGATACCACTAATCAGGATACCTTCAGGTAAGCGTTTTCCGCGAACTTGTTGAATCGTATGTTCTACATCATATACCCATTTGGACATTTTTTCACCAGTCAGATAACGCTTGTGGTCTTTTTTAATCACGATAGTATCACCCACATGGAAATCCGATACTTTCGCCGCAGGAGCTGCTTCTTGAGCAGATACGTTAACTGCGAAGAATAAACCGGCTGCAATGAATAAATTTCTCATTATTGTTTTCATGTTGTTGTCCTCCTATTATTTAACGATGTAACGAAGGGTTGTTTTAATATCCTCGGTCAATATTTCAACCATATAGAATCCGCTTTCTTTCTGCGCAGGCATTAAGAAGGTTGATTCGTTAGTTACAGTGTATTGATTCAAGAGTCTGCCTTCCGTAGAGAAGACGCGTACGACAGTTGTTTTGTCCGGATTCAGGCCTTGCAACTGCATCTGCTCTGCCGGTTGAGCCAAAGTCGGCACAAGTTTCGGAGCATTGGTTTCTACATCACAGTTGACGAGAATTGTTGTAGCGACACGCGCACAGCCTGTCTCATCTTCTTTCTCGATAACGGCATAGTACGTACCGGTCAGCGGTTTGCCTGTTGCATAATAGTAGCCGTAGGCAATAGGTGGAATCTGACCTACTTTATACCATACAACGTCCTCTTCCGTGTACTCCCAATCCAAGATGGAGTCAATCTTATGCTTATCAATGAGCACAATCAAGTTACCATACTTAGCCACTGCAGGCAGTTCCACTTGCTGGTCATAATTGAGCGTCAAGTCCAACTTGAATACAGAGTCGCAACCTGCAACAGTATATAAGCTGTCATAGTAAACACCACTCTTGACGTACCGTGTGCCACGCCAGGTGTACTCATTACATGCAGTATGTTCTTCCTGTGTTAAATAGGAAGGATTGAGTACCAAGTGCAGTTTAGCCACAGAGTCACATTGTTCCACGTTGGTAAAGATGATGTCATAATCACCGGATTGGGTATAGACTTTACCATTCCATGTAATAGATTCTGCGCATGTAATAATAGTATCTTTAGCTACCGGAGACGAATATCCAACAATAATATTCATCTTATAGATTGTGTCACCGCAATACGGAGCAGGTTTCGGTTTACGCGCCTCGTATTCACCAGTTTGGTCATATTTCTTTCCATCTCTATTCCAGATGATAGAGTCACATACATACTGTGGTACAGGATAGCCTATATCCTCTACTATTGTATCGGTACAAGAGGATGGTTGAATCAAGAACGTCATCGTATCTCGCTTAACGACAAGATCATTATCGCAGTAGCCCTTAATAACCAACATCAAGGTATCAATACCTTCCGCTTGATAGAGTGAAACTGTATCCAGTTTAGCCTCTTCATCTTCTTCCCACTCACCATATTGGTTGAAAACAGGTTCAGCCCAATAAACTGTATCTACCAAGATGACTGTATCAATCTTAGCTGCCTCTGTCTTAAACCAAGCTGACAGTTGTTTGCTGGAAGCATCGACCGACAAGTTCTTAGCCACTTCCAATCTCGGAGCCATACCCAGTTTGGTAATTGAATCCGCACCCAATGTATTCGGTTTCATAATCGGACGAATGATGAACGTTGTTATTGAATCACGCATCTGTACACCGGATCGGTACGAAACGATATCACTCCAAATTTGAGTTTCATCGATAATCTCATGATCAATACCGGTTATAGAATCCGTATATGTTTCGCCGTTACAGATAGTAGCTCGAACCGTATCACGGTCAATCTGACGTGGCAGGGTATCGATGAGTTCAACCCACATCCATGTCGGTTGGTCAGCTGTATATTTGATAAGTAAGTCAGACCATCCAATTGTTTGAATCATGTCGCGATCGGCATCAATTGAGTCTGCAACAGCGATAGACTTCGACTCTGTCTTGAGCGGGTCTTCGTTACAATCGAAGGTGAGTGCAGCTGTAACATTAGCTTTCGCTCCCGAATCGTCCCAGTTTTCAATATGAATGCGGAGATCTTTATCTGCAGGGAGTCTAACTGAATCCAGTCTTACACGATACCACAGAGTTGTATCGGCAGGGTGTACATTACCATGTTCCCAGTCAAAGTAAATAGGCTCATCGCAAATGTCACCTGTGGTACGGTCTAACTGAATACTCCATTTGAGAGGAGCAGTCGGTTTGAGCATGACGTACATTGTGAGTGAATCTTCGGTTATGAAGACACGGACAAGGCTATCAAGATAGCTTGCCTCTGTCTCGTCTATAGAGAATCCTCCATGAGCATCGAGTTTATTATTAACCTTATTGATAAGCTTACTCATCACCTCACGAAGCGTTTTCTTCACAACACGATTCGCTGCGATACTACGTGAGCGCTCAGGAATAGCATACGTGAGCGTATCCATCCAAGTGGAAGTAGTTGTTACCTTTACGTCGAAGTTATTCGGGTTCTCAATGTAGATTTTCGCACTATCGGTGAATTCGTAGTTATTCCGAATCTGCGGCAGACAAACAGTGAACCAGTTCTCCTCATTCGGAGTGAGCGTATAGGTCACATTCGGTGCAGCCGTTTTAGCGATAGACTTCAAGTCTTTAGCTGGAGCGGTTGCATAGTCGGCGATGGAGGTTGAGAAGTGGATGTCGCGGTTAGTCTCAACACGAATATAGAGGTCTTTGTCAGCCAATCCATAGAGGAAGTATGCTGGAATATTATGTGTTGCACTCTTTCCTGCAGGTATTGTGTGTTCCTCACTTCCATCAAAGAAGTCCTCACCTGCACAATCCTCATAAACACCCACTTTAACGGTAGTTTTGTCGAGTGTCGAAGCACCTACGTGCACTTTAAGGCTCTTACCATGGAGATCACAGGTATTCTTGAGTTCAGCGATATTAATACGATACCACATCACGGTATTACCAGCCTGGTCGATAGTATCTACCAGATGGATAGGACGTGCGGTTGTACAATCGTTACCGGTATTAGGGTCTTCGATAGCAGCCATGAATGAAACGGCTCCCTTAGCGATAACGCACATATAAACAACATCCTTATTGAGATATTGCTCAATCGTTGTACGAGCGATTTGCTTGGAGAGAGACTGACCCGGTGAAAGGGTTTCTTTCTTACCCATCATAGCTTGTTCTATCGGGCAAGTGAATGCGACTTCTGCCTTCACCGTATTGCTAGAGCTAGTCAAGTTGTTGACATATACTTTCGGAGCCAAATCGATACCTACCAGTTTTTGCAGTTCGTTCTTAGTCATCATATACCAAGCGGTATCAACCGTTTGTGTATAGAGGCTATCCCAAACGAGCTCATGAGGATTAGTCGGGCACGGAATCGGGTCGAACGGAGCCGGGTCAATGAGTTTAGCAGTTACGCGCATATCTGCAGAGCAGATGAGACGTACAAAGACGCTGTCTGAAGCCAACTCGCTGAACGTGCTATTAACGAACTTAACAGACTTAGACTCACCTGCAGCAAGTTTGAAGTTCTGCGTTTGAGGAGCAGCGCCATCGGGGCAGGTGTAAGAAATCCAAGCCGATCCTTCGCATACGTTCTTGGCATCCTTGTTCTTAACGGTTACTTCAATATCCTTTTTCTCTTTGATAGCTTGTGACAAATCAATTACGTACCATAGTTTTCCGTTTGCTTTTTGGTCAATACCACTTACCCAGTTAAAGCGGATAGCGGACGAGCAGTCTGTTCCGGCAGGAACGGCTTGACGGCGAACTTCGAACTTAATCGGCTGTGTAGCTTGCACAAGAATGTAGATAGAGTCGTTTTGGATATTCTCGAACATATTACGAGAGAGTTGTTTCTCGAAGATGCCACCGGCAGGGATTTGCAACTTACGTGTTTGGTCAGGTAAGGAATCCGGGCACTCGAGTGAAAGACATCCTTTGATTGTCACAGCATCGGTCTCACTTAAGTTGGTGATGACTACGGTCGGGTAAGATTGTTGGTTACGTACCTTACGCATATCTATCTTATACCAGATAGCGGTATCGGCTTTCTGTTGACCACCGTCCGTCCAGTCGAACATGGTTGCGGTAAGGCAGGCATCATCTACCGGTTGCAGCGGAGCATCCACCGTATCAGCACGGAATTTAATCGGCTGTGTTGTCTCCAAACCAACCCAGATAGTATCAGTCATCATCGCATAGGTTGCATAACCTAAAGTTTTAGAAGCGGATTTATTAGCAGCGATAGAAGAAGAGAATTCTTGCAGGTCTATATACGGGCAGCTGAATGCCACTTTTGCATTGAGGGAAGTAGATTTTTCACCAATGTTTTCAACGGTAACGATAATATCTTTTACTCGTGCTTTAGCGTCCTTAACATCAACGGCATACCACTGAGTCGTTTTACCAGCCTGGTCATGACCTTTAACCCAATCGAAGTCAATATTGGTTTTACAAGCCTTACCCTCACGTACGTGTTTGAAGCGTCCAAACAGGCTGAAAGGTGCATCGTTTTTGATGTAGATATACACATAGTCATTAGTCAAACCTTCAAGGGTATTCTTTTTGATCACCTCGATTGTTTCCTCATCGGGCGCCAAAGTAAGTTGGTCACCTTGAGCGCTGTAAGCAGGCAGAGCAAATACCATCTTACGAGTCATGTTGGTGGTAGCAGCACCTTCGTTACGGAACGTAAATTCCGGCTCGTATTTGGAGAGGCTATTCATGTGCGCTACACTAATATAATAGTAGTGTTCACCAGCCGGAATGTTTTGGATAGTGTCCGTTACGAGCAAGGGTTTCCATAGGACGTTCTCGGTCAGAATCGGGGTAGCAGGACGCTCAATGAATTCAGCTTTAAGCGCCATACGTTGTGTGTTCTCGATGCTGACATAGAGTTCGTCACCGGCAACGGCTTTAATCATGCTGTTCGGCACGGTGTCGTAAATAGTAGTATCTGCAGCGACTTCAATCACGCGTGTAGTCACACCGCTAGACGGGCAGTCAAGAGATTGACCGGCGTAGAGCCTCATTGTTTTTGTACCTTTGTTGGTGATAGCGATGCGAACGTCGCGTGTCTCCGATGTTTTCTTAGCCTCGGTGAGATCCACTTTGAACCACTGTACATCACCTACGCCACGCTCAAAGCCATTGGTCCAGTCGAGCTGTGTAGCTTCTTTACAGAGGTCATTCAGATCAGAAGCCTCATACACTTTTGCGTTAATTTGTATACGTCTTGAAGTTGTGAGTGTAAGATAGATCTCTTTCTGTCCCATACGCACCAGCGTAGCGGCATTAGCAGACCATTCTTTATTCTCTTTCGCACCAATAGTGTACGTTTTTGTTTCCGTTTGACCAGCTACAGTAGCAATCATTTCTACTACAGCACTTCCTTCGCTATTGACATTGGTCAGGTACAGGTTCAGAACAGGGTTGTCCTGTTCATAGAGCGGAGCGAGGTCCACACGGTACCAGACCGCTTTGGTACCGCCGTCTTGATACATCGGCGCGTCCCAAGTAAAATCGATAGCATCGTCTTTAGTCTTACCGGAATTGTTACCAATCGCTAATAATGGGATTACCATCATTACTGCGGCGATTAATGTAAGAATTTTTTTCATACTAAAACTGTTTTGTTAATATTAATGATAATTATATTTTGTTATCAATGATTGATTTTTCTACCATAGATGTCGTAATCATTTCCATTTCGGCGAATAAAGAGCAATCCGTTTCTTAGGAATTTACCTGTTGCGGGCTGGTTATTCTGCAGATATTCCGTTGAGGTTGTTGGGTTTTCTCCATGAAGAACGGTTATTCGTATCATGCGGTCGCACTGTCCTTTCAGTGTAGCGATGACAGTTGTATCACCATATTGTTTAAGAACAATGTTGTAAGGTTCGTAAACATATCCGGCACTCAT
Source organism: Paludibacteraceae bacterium (assembly GCA_016295035.1). Lineage (GTDB taxonomy): Bacteria > Bacteroidota > Bacteroidia > Bacteroidales > Paludibacteraceae > Colicola. The sequence continues at coordinate 9,061 of JAEDLW010000036.1, read as the reverse complement.
TTGGTTTGGTGTTACCGTCACGGTATCGAACTCGAGTTCAGGAACTTGAATGTGCAAATTTATCTGCGCAATTGTCCAGATATCGGGTGTAGTCCAAGCCGAATCGGCCACGGTAGTATCTTTAGCATATACGTGACCCCCAAAAGTATATTCTTTACCTTGGCAGATAGTGGTATCAATTGTTTGATGAGCAGTTGTATAATTATGAACCACGTGCACTTTACCTATTTTATCACACTGATTGGCTTTATGAATTTTCCAATCATAATCCCCCCATCCGTTTTTCGGGATATACGTGCCTTTATAACTTCTCGGCAACTGGGTAGATTTGAGACGGAGTGTATCGTACTGCATTGTAGGAGGTATTACGGTTACATTGTATGTTGTCCAAGCGAGTGTATCACCAAGGGTCCACACAGTATCTTTGGTATAAACCGTATTCTCGACAAGTGTAGTGTCGTGCAAATCGAGGCGTTTACCTTGGCAGAAGGTGGTATCAATTACTTGTGTTTTCCAGTTAATTGTATTGTGGTAGATTATTCTACCTACGTACTCATCCGGATGCTCTACATGGATATAGAGTGTATCATTGGCAGTCTTAGCGGCTTTTACTGCTACGGAATCAAGAATCATGACATGAAGGGAGTCATTCAATTGGGCACGTTGAATCTCCGGTCCGTTGCATGCGCCTCTGGTGATATAAATCGTAGTCGGCAGGTTTTTCTTCTGTTTCCAAACGATGAACCCACGTCCGTACGAGGACATACGAGAAGGGATGAGCATATAGACATTATCTGGAGCAGAGCAAACGTTGGTCGTATTAGCAAAGACGGGGAATGTCTTTTCACACGTAGAGTGCGGGCCTTGGTCATACGGATAGCAGTACACTTCGCCCTTCCCTTTGTTATGTGGGAAGATGCGGATATGGGGTGTAAGTGTTGCAGCCATCATCTGTGCCATTTCACCCATTTCGTCGAGTTTCTTCTGAATCTTCGCCACCTCCATCTCCATCATTCTGTTTGGTCCGACTATAAATTCGAACGATGGAGTTTTAGACGTACAGAACGCAAATACCTGCAGAGTAACGGACACGTTTGAATACCAGTTGGCAGATATGCCTTGTTTGATATCGTCAATAGTAGCCGTGAACCACATCGTATCCTTTATCTCTCTTTCCATTGGGAAAGAGAATGGAATTGAGGAGTTCCAACATTCATCGTAGTAATACGGATTCTGAGCCAGCGTGTAGTTGACGCAGGCGAGAATAAGCATTGCTATGAGTTGCATTTTTTTCATTTTCGTTTTCATTTTGTGTATTTAGTAATCGAGGCAGACGCATGTTTTTTGCTGTCTCATGCCTATCAGTAGTGTTAATTTTGCTCCCACGGCCAGTTGGCGGGATGTTATATCCGAATTGTATTTAATGGTCGGATAGACGGTTGCATCCGTATAAGGTGCTTGCATGGATGCCGATGCTTGTTTTTGTGCGGGGCTATAAGCATTTAATATTCCGCAATCGGCCCAGATACTCCATTTGAGTCGCAGTGGATTTTGCCAGTTCTCATTAGGTAAGCGGATTGGTCCTCCCACTTCGAGGTGCGCATACAATTGCACATTCCACTTCATTTGTTCAAATGCACCGCCGTTTGATTGTACGTATATATTTGTTTGCGTTCCGGGCAGTATGCCGTAGTACTCCGACCATGCCTGCAGGTGTGCTTCTGCTTTGGCATCTCCCCACATAGAGAGTGCAGGTTTGATACCGGCGAGGAAGTAAACGGGTCCGAAGTCACATCCTGCGGCAATTGGGATGGCCAAATTAGCAGTACGATATTGTTCGCGTCGTTGATACATTTCCCCATGTCGCGTAATTTGGAGTCCTTCTTGCTCCATTATGGTGCTATCTTGGAAGTCATTCGCGCGGTTGGTCATGTATCCAAATTGTCCTTCCAATCCCAGTTGGAGGAGAAGCATACGGTTAGCGTATCGGTAGCCTATCCCTAGCTGCGCAGCTGCACCTTCTTTTGGTTTGAGTTCATTCCTCGTTGTTAGTAATGCTTCGTATCCGGCACCTGCTTCCACATAAAAGAAGTTTTTCAGTTCGCGGCTATATGTCTTTGCCATACCTTGAAGCGCCACGACAACCACTAATATCACCAATCCCCAACGCTTCATTAATAAACAATCAGTTTAATCTTTTGTACGGCATGGTTCAGTTTTGACTCACCTTCCGGCAGACAAATGAGCACGTACAGTCCGCTAATTGCGGGAAGTGCAAGTTTTTGTTCTCCGGTTTGTTCGTTATACTCACCACGAAGCACTATTATACTTGCCGGGCCATAAATGTAATACGAACCGGCACCATTGGTAGCCGTGAGGTAAATATACGGTTCGGCAGCAGAAACATAGGTTGGATGTACGGAGAGTACGTTACGTTTTTCTTGTTGTGAACCCATCGTATATGTCATGGAGCATATCCAAACCGTGTCGCAAGCAGGACAATCGGGTTGGGTCAGATATGCGGAGTATTCACCACTCGGTCTATTGGAAAGCAACAAACGATCCACATTCGAATCAATAGCCTTATCGTCGCACAACCACTGGATATTCATAGACTGGAAGTCATCAATCATAGCACGATTGATAACGAGGCCTTGGTCAATCTGGCGAAGTGCCTCAATGCACTTTTTATCCTTCGGGAAGCAATCATCGATAAGGGTCAAATGGAGCGAGATAACAGAGTCACAGCCATCAATAGACAAGAGCGAATCAGTATAAACACCGGAACGGAGATACGTAGAATCGTGCCAGGTATACATAGAGTCGCAAATCGTCACGAAAGTATCTACTGCAAAGGTCTCGTTAACCGTCAAATAGAGTGCATGAACCGAGTCTTGGTACACTTTATTAACGACAGGTCCAAGAATTGTATCGGTAAAGTATAAGCCGGACTCGCGGAAGGATTGTCCTTGCCAACGATAGGGAATTTCGGAACGGCAAATCGTAATACTATCGGTATCGCGAGAAAGATGGCGAATAGTCAGATTGAGTGTAATGATAGAGTCGCATCCTGCCACATTCTCCGTCACGAATATTGGGCCTGAGATATTGCGGTAGTAGGTTGTTGAGTTGAGCCATTTGAGGCTATCGTATGCCACTACATTATCCGCAAATTCTGATGGTTGGAGGATTGTAACAAGCTGTGTAACAACACTATCGCAACCAAAACCATTGATAAAATGACGGGTATAATTACCGGAGTCATAGATGGTGGTGTCACCCCATTGATAAACCACACAAACGGCAGTATCCGGCAGCGTTGTCTCATCCGGCAGACAAACGGGAATGATTTCAGCCATAGCGGTCTCATGTGTGGAGAAGAAGAGAAATGTACCGTCTGTAGCCTCGGTCGGCTGTTCCACCGTCCATCGCCAAGCCATACGGCAGTCTTCAAAAGTTATCTGAGAAGGAAGGGTATCGCCGGTAGAAACATTGATGAGGTAAGGAATAGGACCAAAAGCTGTATCGGGTAAGTAGTAAACAGTAGCAGGCAGATAGGTATCCTCAAAAGCGAAGAAGTTCTCGGTACCGTCCGTGACCATAGCGGTGGAGCGCATGCTAATAACAGGCGCGTTACTCACGTTCGTACCGAGCGCGATTGATTGTGCCCGCGCGTATAAAGAAAAAGCAGGGGCAAAAAGCATGCTCACAATAAGGCACACGGAAGCGACCAATCCGAGTTTACGGGTTGTCCGACTCACGAAATCATATGTGATTATTTTCCTCATACGCGCATGCGCGCAAAAAAGTCGCGCAAAAGTACTGCTTTTTTATAAATTATGCAAACTTTTCTATATTTTTTTTAATTTTTAATAACAATAGCTACTTTTTCCTTATTTCCGGCAAGAATATAATCGCCCGGTTGGAGTTTTAGTGAGTGAGGCGAATCGGTTGGAGTTTGATGCCATTCTGCCACTTTTACGGATGCTGCATCGTAGATTATTATGTCCTGTTCATTGGAGACTTTAACGGTAATATTTTGCGCTCCGGAAGGTTCTTTTTCTCCACATGTAACATGCACAGTAGCAGCAGGATAGACGATCGGTTTAGGATCTTCTTCCTCGGGTGCGGTAGTAGTGAGAGTAACGGTTCCACCGGTCACTTCGGTATAGAGACGGAGGTAAATAAATCCATCTTCATCGATAACGCGCGGTTCCCAATTTTCGATTTCTTCAGCCGTAAATGAGTATTCGCGTTTATTTTTCAGAGTTTTCGAAGCAATGACACTTGCGGCACCGGTATTGGTAGCATTTATCTTACAAGTGTCCGCCACGATCACTTTGCAATCTTGCGTTTTGCTAAATTTGAATTTTATTTCTCCACCTTTCCACTGCCGGTAATGTAAGCGGAAGATACGAGCATCTTTTCGATTAATCTGAATAGAGGTATTTTGCGGAGGAAGATAAGTGGTATGATTATCCGCCAGGCAGTCCGAAGTTGACCAATGGAGAGGTGTGATAGTAGTTTTTTCGGTACACCAGATCTTGACATAGAGATACTGCTCGTTTGTTTTCTTCCAGAGTTCTTCCAATTCATCTGCAAAGAGTCCTAGCCAGTGTCCGTTTTCGCTTTGCAAGAACTGATAGGAAGCGATAGCTTGTTGAGGCAGGAAGTCCGGGTCTGTACCGATATACATCATAAATACATGGTCAGTAGGAGTAATAAATTTGATAGTATCGGTCCATGTAAAGGGGATAGCGTACGTTTTAACGAGTGTGTCCGAAGGTGCGACTTCTGTTGCTTTATTATAGCGCAAGAGCGTAGCACCTCCGCGAGGCGGAGCTTGCGGCACGCGTTCCAATTTAAGAACTCCCGTTCCGGCGGAATGCCATTTAGCGAAGAACATTCCTGCTTCAGAAGTAAACTCACCACCGCTGACATAGCGTTTCAAGTCCTTAGAAGTCAGTTTAAATGTATCGATGGGTTGAAGTTCCTCGAAGTTAGCTATTTTAGGATTTCTGTTGTCATCGGGGTCAAATTCGCATTCTGTAGCAACGGATAATTGGATTGGTGCTGTACCATTCCAGACATAGCGTATAGAATCTTCCATCCATTGGATATAGGGGACGATGACATGTCGTGAAACATCGTCAGCATGGACATGAATTGTGTCGCCGAGGTGCATGAACTTATAACCATCCATACAGTTACCGAATGCATCAGGCGACATAGTCATGGTACCGGTGGATTTATATGTCACTTTGATGTGCACTACAACGTTATAGTCGATACCTACTTGGAGGAGCAAGTCACGATATGTTTTACCCATAGCGATATAGTATGCAAATGAGCCATCTTCGAGGGTTGTCACTTTGAGATCTGGTTTATGGGGCATATCGAATTCGATACCGCTGCCGCCATTCTTACAGAAAAGCGAGCATAGGATGGAATCCGTGTAAATACCCGGAGTACAAGTGAAGTCCATCTCGACGAGCGGTGGCTGATTAGGTGTAGAAGTTGTGAAGTAGACAGCCAATGGCAAGTCGAATGTATTGGCAGAATAATACACTGTACCAGGTTTAGTAATTTTGGCTGTATAGTCTTTTCCCAAGGGGATAGGGTCATTACAGGAATCACCTTGCTTGGCGAAAGCGTGCGTTACCGCCATGAGCATAGCGGAAACGAGCAGCAGCATGTACGATGTATGTTTCATAAGTCTACATTTTTCGATATTATCAGTTTTCTTTCTTCTTTACAACGCGGCAAGTGCTGTATGCGATTAGAGCTATTAGGAGCATCAACCAAGGTATATCTCCGATTGGGGTACCCGGTTCCGGCAAATCAGATGTCGGACGCCAGCCATCTGCAGTCCACACACATTCAACGCCACCGATGATGCGAATTGTCCCTATTTCAGGAGCAGGTACCCAACCATTTACTTCGTCCCAAATTTGGGTATTATCTTCATTAGGTTCTCCTGGATACTCTCCTTCTCCATCCGGAGTTAATCTTCGCAGTCCTTTTGTTCGTGGTGTACGCGTAGGTGTAGAAGCGTCGGCGAGGATAACGGAGGATGCTGTTAAAATATCAGTATATATACTATTGTTCGCGAGTGTATGCGCACGTACGCTCAATGTAGTAACAGCAAGCGTGGGCATACTAAAGGACGCTGATGTAGTGCTCTGCTGTGCATTCGTTGCTGAGAATGAAGCAGAACCGTCTGTACCATTACCGGCACCTACGTATCGAATTACTTGGTCCGATGTCTGGTGGACTCTATACGTTGCGTTACTTGTGTGTACCTGTTGTGTTGTCGCTACTGCTGCGCGGTAGGATGGTGCTACGCTATGATGGAAGATTGAGTGTGATGACGTGGAAGTCATCGGTAGTGTCACAGTTGCCATCGATCGCTGGGAAGTGGGATAGACGGTTGGACCGTAATAGCGCGGAAGTGTTATGCCCTCCCAATCTCCAACAGCAAAAGTGGTAACCTCATCGTTGCTATGCAGTATGCTTCTTAGGCCAAAGAAGACACTGGCAGCGCAAGTTAATAGGACAACAACCAATATAACATATTGTCTATGTTGTTTTTGCATTTTTGTACCTCAATCTTTTTTAAATAGACTTTAACCTTATTTTAACTCGCACTGACATCCCGTCATGTCGTAAACGCGTCCTTGATAAATAATATATACCTTGTTGTTATACATAATCTTTTGCGCCTTATTATTATCCTTTTCCAGACGATTTACACCCGTCGAGATTTCCGGAGCTTCTGCTCCAAATACGCATTGAATATAGAAGCGACCTGCATTGGTGCTCTGTTCCAGATTAACTGCATAATCACGCTCGAGCAGGTCTGTCACCAGTCCTGTTTGTGTATCGTGCAAGAATACATATTGCAAGCGGCCAAGATAGTTACTCTCAACCATAGAGAAAACATATTCTCCTTCGGCAGCCACATAAGCAGTAAGCGGAATACGTGTTTCTGCAATACTATCAGGAACTGCTGCGAAGGCGAGTTTGCCGTATGATAGTTCGGAGTAAATAAGTGCGCTTCCTTCTTCGATGGATTGCTTTGCCACATCGTATCCGGATTCATAATTCATTGAGAACTTCTCCGGATGAGTATATATGCTTGTTTCGTCCAATTTGTCCCCATATTGATTATGAATAGTAAGTTGCATCCACTGTGTCGGCACGGCTGTGTTCCAAGAGTTACGAGGTGCATATACTATCATCTTATCACCAGTAAAGAACAAGGACTTTCCTGTTTCTTTTGCCTGATAATAGAATGGCACAGCAGGATAAATAACAGGCGGAGCCGATTGCACATATTGTCCATTTATCCATTGTGATATTTTAATACCATCTTCGGGATTGTTTGGATCAAAGGTCTGCTCAAACTTGCCCAAAAGCGGTGAGCATAGCACGTTCCATCCTGCATTTCCTGCATCGGCATTAGGCGTATAGCCGACAGCTACTTTTTTATCAATTGAAACATCCTCCAAATTAACAGGGAAGTAGAATTCGCGGTAAAAGGCGGATCCAGAATAGAGTTCATAACCAACAGAAGCCACAATAGAACTCTTATCCGGCACTTCTTGCCAGTTAGATGCTGCGCCCATGCCATTTTTAGCACGTTCGGACTCACTATACGATTTGAGTAGCCAGGTTTTACCGTATGGGCAAGCTGCACGACTTGATAAGAACACATCATCCGTAGAAGAGACTCCTAACGGCAATGCGAACTGATGATATGCCATGTCAGATACCTGACGCGTATAGTAAGTGCTCGCAGCCGTAATGGTACTATTATTCTCCAACGAAGCTGCTTCCGTTTCTTTTGTACGGAGTACCAATTTTGAAACAGTCAATGGGCTATTCACTATAAGTTCTGCACAAGAAGCTACATAGATAGCATTAACTTCCGTTTCATTATTAATGGTTAACGAACCTCCATTAACATATATAACACTTGAAGTCGATACGGATGGAAGGGTTGAACTCGTTGCAAATACATATGGTATGGTGTACGAGTGAATACTATACAATTCGCCATTTGCATTATAGACTTCGATTGTCAACATTTCGTTCGGATTACCGGAATAATCAATAGTAAGTGTTCTATCGGCAGCACGTTTATCACTACTATATATAGTTCCATTAACCTTATATGGCCATCCGCCTAACGCCCAGTTAGTGGTATTAAGTGTAACTTGCGATGAACTCCAGTCTGCGATATCTACAACCAAGTTACTACGTTTTTTATATGTTGCCATATAGGTTTGCGGGCCATCTACTTTATCTTTTAGTGCAGAATCCCATCCTGTAAAGGTATAGCACCATTCGTCATTTGTTTTATTTGCAGCGAATGTAGTCGGGTCTGGTCCATCGTATACGATATCAGCATCATATGGCAATTGCATGTAGTGCAGCATCGTTTCGTCATCATCGTCCACGAAAGCAATCAGATACTTCTTTGTAGTCTCAGTAAATTGTGCCACATATATCTGGTCGCCTTTCACTTGAGTAAAGCCATTCTCGCTTGCGCCCAGCAGTCTCCATCCGCTGAATTCGAACGAGAATGCGTTATTGTCAGGCTTGTAGGGATTCGTTATTACCGGAGCTACTGCAGCCAGGTAGGTATCATTCGTCGGCGTTGCGTTATATACTACCTCCGTCGTTCCTAACAAACTCATATCGTAATTGAGGAACGTGATTGTGTATGCACGCGGAGTAGCATCATACTGCGCCACATAGGTAGCCGAACCACTTACCGGAACAATAGAAGGATCCCATGTACCGTTGAATGTAAACGTCTGGGATGCTGATGGTGCTTTTTCCGGTGTACCTTCGTATGAAGGAGTTGTACCTGCAATCCAGTTTTTCGACTCTAAAATAGTACCATCATCGTTCTTAAAGGTGATATTGTACTCATAATACTTCTCGTAGAAGTGCGCGGTGAAGGTAGTGTTCTCTGTTACAAACGGCAGGTCATTGTTAGCATATAATGTTGGATCATTACCCATGGTCCAGCCATCCCATCTCCAAACGTAAT
>JAEDLW010000035.1:0-16695 GCA_016295035.1 Paludibacteraceae bacterium | reverse complement strand
TGGCTCAGTTGGTAGAGCAACGCATTCGTAATGCGTGGGTCGGCGGTTCGAGTCCGCCCAGTGGCTCAGCAAAAAAGAACAGACTCCCGTGAGCCTGTTTTTTTTATTTCCTCCTATCCATTATAGTTTGAAAAATTCCTATCCCTGCACTTTTTATGCAAAATATTTGCATATGTCAAAAATATGCTGTACCTTTGCATGATTTTTCGCGCAGAACGATAACAACGAATGACTTTATACCAATTGGTTATGCCCTATGAGCGCGCTTTGATGTTCCCCTGCATAGAACACCAAGAGGAAACGGGTGCAGTCATTTTATGAAAGGATAATGGCAAGAGTTCAAGATAAAAATAAGTTATACTCGTTCTTGAGACCGTATGTGGATTGGATGTTCAGACATTCCTACCGCCACATACAATACGTAGGAAAGGAGAATATCCCCTCCAATGGTGCAGTTATTTTTGCTCCGAACCATACGAATGCTTTATGTGACGCGATGGCGATATTAGGCATAGACGGAGGTCGTAAGGTCTTTGTTGCTCGCGCGGACATATTCAAGAAGAAGCGTACTGCGCGCGTTCTGAACTGGCTCAAGATTATGCCGATTCGCAGGATGCGTGACGGAGTGGATGAGGTTCGGCATAATGACGAGACGATAGATAATGCGGTTGAGACCCTTCAAGATGGTGTACCGTTCTGCATTCTGCCTGAAGGCACGCATCGTCCGATGCACTCTCTTCTGCCATTAGGCAAGGGAATCTTTCGTATAGCGTTACGTGCCAATGATGAGTTCGGCGCAGAAAAACCGATATATATAGTGCCGGTTGGCTTGGAGTATGGCGATTATTACCACTTGTGGAATGACCTGACAATCAATATAGGCAAGCCCCTTAATGTGACTCAGTTTGTGATTGACCACAGTGAGTTAGAGCGTCCGCAGATGATATTAGCTTTGCGCGAAGAGTTGACTCAGCGTATGCGTGAGCAGATAATGTGGGTACCGGACGATGAGAATTACGAAAAGAATTTTGCGCAATTACAGGCTAATCCTCCTGCCCCATTTAATAGGTTTAAGCATCACCGTATGCCGCACTGGTTGTTGTTTATCATTTTAGTGTTACTTTCTCCGCTTTTCCTTGTGAGTGCAGCACTAACTATACCACTTTGGGCAGTGTGGCTTCTAATCCGTTGGAAAGTGAAAGACCCTGCTTTCCATAACTCTGTGCAGTATGTATGGCAGGTGCTGTTCTTCCCGCTGACATTGTTTATCACACTTCCGTTCTGGATGTTCTTTCAAGAATACGTCTATCAGGTGCGTCAATTTAGAAAGAAAAAGAATAAAATTTGATAAGAGTTTACATTATTATTGCATTGTACATCCTTGTGCCGGTGCTAATCATCGAGTGCTTCAAGCGTTGGACTTGGATGCAGAAAATAGGCACCGTTGTAGCTGCCTACGCTATTGGAATTATCTTTGCCTTGACGGGCTTTGTGCATTTTGAGCCCGGAACAGCAGCTGCAATCTCCTTTGGAAAATTGCAATCGACAATTATGTCCGTAGCTGTGCCGTTGGCTATTCCACTCATGCTCTTCAATTGTGATTTCAAACTTTGGACAAAAGCGCTTCCTAAGACTATTTGGTCATTAGTTGGCGGTATCGTTGCTGTTCTTGTGGCTGTGGTGAGTGGCTACTTCATCTTCCGTAATCCCGGTGTGCCTGAGTTCAATAAGATAGCTGCTATGATGACGGGTATCTATACCGGCGGAACGATGAACTTCAATGCGTTGGGAGCTTCACTCGGCGTAGATAAAACGGTGATGGCTATCGTACTGGCTTTTGAGATGGTGCTGACAACGCCCTATATCTTCTTTATCATCGGTGGTGGCTACAAGGTATTCCGCAAAATTCTACCACATCAGGATGTAACCAAAAAAGGGCGTAAGGATGAAGACGTTGAGTCCAAAGATGTGGAGAACTACCTTGGTATGTTCAAGAAAGAGAATGTGGGTAGTATGTTTGCCGGATTAGGATTGAGTATTCTCTTCCTTGCAATCGGCGCCGGTTTGGCATTGTGGCTGACAGGTAAACTCAACGAGCTCGTTATCATTCTCACAATTACGACTTTATCAATTATCGCTTCATTCTTTAAGAAAGTGCGCGAGTTACCGAAGACGTTTGAGTTAGGAATGTTCTTTATTCTTATCTTCTCCGTCATAGTAGCTTCGTTGTTTGATATCCATAGTGTGAATGGTGGTTCGCTGATGATCGGTTTGTTCGTAGCATGGGTGATGGTAATAGCTGCTGTGTTACACCTTATCTTCTGCCGTATAGCTTATGTTAGTGGAGATTTGTTCTGTGTCAGCCAAATAGCGCTACTCTGTTCGCCTCCATTTGTTCCGCCTGTTGTTGGCGCAATGCAAAACAAAAAAGTGCTTATATCGGGTATTGTAATAGGACTTTTCGGTTATGCGATAGGTACGTATTTGGGTGTGACAATAGCACTAATATTACCATAAATAAGAAAAAAACTATTATGAAAAAAAGTTTAACACTAATTTTAGTGCTTCTTCTTGTACTACCTTTGGCTGCAAAGAGAGAAAAGAAACCTCATGAAGTGGATTCATTGGGACGTCCTATTAAGACTGGTTGGAACTTCGGTATTTTGCCTTCCGTGGCATACGACGCGGACTATGGTTTCCAGGGCGGCGTACTGACTAATATCTATTACTATGGTGATGGTTCGCAGTATCCAGAATATATTCACTCCCTTTACGTAGAGGCGGCTTATACAACGAAGCACCATGGTATCTTCCGCTTCAATTATGACTCAAAGTACTTGATTCCAGGTTGCCGTCTCACGCTCGATGCAACCTATCTGCCGGATGCAATGTGCGACTTCTACGGCTTTAACGGCTACGAAACTCGCTACCATTACGACTGGCACAACTGGTCAAAGAAAGAGGCAAACATGAACATTGATGATTATCGCACGCGCGTGTTCTATAAATATAAACGTGACCTAATTCGCGTAGCAGGGGATATAGAAGGAACTATCTACAAGGACTTAAAATGGAATGCAGGTCTAGGTGTGTTAGGCTATCTGATTGATGATTGCGACATTGATATGCTTAACGGAAAGAATAAGTACGACCCCGCATTACCTCATCAGAAAGCCCTTGACCCCAACCAACCGTTGCTGTACGATATGTACAAGAAATGGTATCTGATTGGCCAGGACGAAATGAAAGGTGGATGGCATCCGTATGTTCGCGCAGGTATTACGTACGACACACGTGACAAACGTCAAGGACCTAACAAAGGTATTTATACCGATGCCTTCTTTACCTATTTGGCTGCGTTTAATGCAGCTTACGGCAATCAGGCTACAGCTGGCTATAACCACTTGCAGTTCAATTTCACTTTCCGCCACTATGTGCCCTGCTTCACCGATAAGAATGGCATTAACCGTATTACGTTCGCTTATCGTATCGGTACACAAAATAATATCGCCGGAAAGTCTCCGTTCTACATGAATAACTACCTCAATGCACTATTCATTCAGCGCGTGTATTACGAAGGATTAGGTGGAGGTAACTCCGTCCGTGGTATGATGGCGCACCGTGTGCTCGCAAATGGTTTTGCATATGCTAATGTGGAATTCCGCTTTCGTGTTGTAAACTTCGATATTGGGCGTCAACACTTCTATATAGGTCTCAACCCTTTCTTCGACTTAGGCGTGATTACCCAACCGTATGACTTGAACGAATTGGTGGAGATGCACTCCGGTGGTAAGTACCATGACTTGCTTGAGAGTATTACCGCCGCAGGTCAAATCAATCCGAAAGACCCTGCTGATTCAAGTGAGCGTTACGACTTGTACTTTGATACGAAGGACACGAATGCCTACCTACCGCATATGACTGCCGGTATTGGTTTAAAGGTCGGCATGAACGAGAACTTCGTACTATCTGCAGATTGGGCAATGCCTATCGATGCGCGCGACAATAAGAAACTCGCGAACTTTTATGTGAAGATGGGTTACCTCTTCTAAAAGAGATGTACATAGACTGACAGGCGACTGACATTTTGGCAGTCGCTTGTTGTTTGGTATAGTTGTTGAAGAGACTGTGGTAAAGACTTAAAATGTTACAACTATGGAAAAGAGAGAAAATTTAAACAAGTTTGCTATTAACCTGTGCGAACGGGCAAAGCAAGGAAAATTAGACCCCGTAATAGGTCGTGACGACGAAATTCGTCGTGTATTACAGATATTGAGCCGTAGGACAAAGAATAATCCTATCTTGATAGGCGAACCCGGTGTAGGTAAGACCGCCATAGCTGAGGGCTTAGCCCATCGAATAGTCCGTGGTGACGTGCCGGAGAACCTGAAGAAGAAACTTATCTATTCCTTGGATATGGGTGCGCTTATTGCAGGTGCTAAGTATCAAGGTGAGTTTGAGGAACGACTCAAAGGTGTGATTAACGAAGTAGTCGCTGCAGCAGGTGAAATAATCCTCTTTATTGATGAGATTCACACATTGGTAGGAGCCGGTAAGACCAGTGGCGCGATGGACGCAGCGAATATACTCAAGCCTGCATTGGCAAGAGGCGAACTGCGTGCTATTGGTGCTACAACTTTAGATGAATACCAGAAGTACTTCGAAACGGATAAGGCATTGGAAAGACGTTTCCAGATAGTAATGGTGGACGAACCGGATGAGGCAGCGACAATCTCTATCCTTCGTGGTCTGAAAGAACGCTATGAGACGCACCACAAAGTACGTATAAAAGATGATGCTCTTATTGCTGCAGTTACACTATCTGCGCGGTATATCACAGATCGTTACTTGCCCGATAAAGCAATAGACTTGGTGGATGAGGCTGCTGCTAAACTTCGTCTGGAAGTAGATTCTAAACCCGAAGAGTTGGATAACCTCGACCGTCAGATCAAGCAGTTGGAGATTGAGCGTGAGGCTATTAAACGCGAGAATGACGATGACAAGTTGAAAGGTATTGAGGAACAACTCAAAGCCCTAAAAGCTGAATCAACCGAATTGGAGAAACGTTGGAACAAGGAGAAAGGCTATGTTGCTACTATCCAAAACGAGAAAGCCAATATCGAGCAGATGAAGCATGATGCTGAAGTGGCAGAGCGTGAAGGTAACTATGGAAAAGTGGCAGAAATTCGTTACGGCAAGATACAACAAGCTGAAGCCAATATCAAAGCTGCACAAGATGCTTTGCACTCACTCGCGGGCGAAACGCTTATCAAAGAGGAAGTGGACGAAGACGATATTGCTGAGGTAGTGGCTCGCTGGACGGGAATTCCTGTAACGAAGATGATGCAATCCGAGCGTGATAAACTTCTTCATCTTGAAGAAGAATTGCATAAACGTGTCGTAGGACAGGATGCTGCCATAGAAGCCGTTTCAGACGCAATCCGTCGTTCCCGTGCAGGACTACAAGACCCGAAACGTCCTATCGGTAGTTTCATCTTCCTTGGCACAACCGGTGTTGGTAAAACAGAGTTGGCAAAGGCTCTTGCAGACTATTTGTTCGACGATGAGAATATGATGACTCGTATCGATATGTCTGAGTATCAGGAGAAATTCAGTGCCACAAGACTGATTGGTGCGCCTCCGGGATACGTAGGTTATGACGAAGGTGGCCAATTGACAGAGGCTATTCGCCGCAAGCCATACTCGGTAGTACTCTTCGATGAGATAGAGAAAGCCCATCCGGATGTGTTTAATGTCTTGCTACAAGTACTGGACGATGGCCGTCTGACAGATAACAAAGGACGTACTGTCAACTTTAAAAATACGCTCATTATTATGACATCTAACCTCGGTTCGCAACTAATACGAGAGAATGAGGAGAAAGGTGTAGACCGTGAGACGACGAAGAACCAAGTACTTGAGCTGCTACGTCAGACTATCCGTCCGGAGTTCTTGAATCGTATAGATGAGACGATTATCTTCTCGCCGCTGAACGAATCGCAAATACGTGATGTGGTTAGCTTGCAGATAGCCGGTATTCACAAGATGCTTGAGAACAATGGTATTGACTTGCGCGTCACAGATGATGCTATTAACTATATTGCGAAGGAGGGGTATGACCCACAGTTTGGTGCTCGTCCTGTCAAGAGAGCTTTGCAAAGGCTGGTACTTAATGAATTGTCCAAGTCAATTATCTCCGGCCGCATAGAGCAGAAGCGTCCTGTTATTGTCGAACTGCGTGACGGTGAGCTCCATTTTAGAAACTAATTAGCGATATTTGGCTTCGTCGCAGTCACCGAGGAGAGAGAGATAACTCTCGTAGCGGGAAATCGCGATATGGCCATCAACAACAGCGTCGTGAACAACGCAGCCCGGTTCACCAGTGTGCAGGCAGTTACCATAACGGCACTCTCGGCCAATACGAAATATCTCACGGAAATAGTGGGATATTTCTTCTTTTTCCATCTGCACGGCTCCGAAGCCCTTAATTCCGGGGGTGTCGATGATCCAGCCATTGTCCAGTTGATACATCTCGGAGAAGGTGGTGGTGTGCATACCTTTGTCGTGCGCATCGGATATATGTCCTGTTCGGGTCTTCTCGCAGCCGAAGATGGCGTTGAGGAAAGTGGATTTCCCAACACCGGAATTCCCCGCGAGCAATGTCACTTTACCTGCGAAGATAGACTTTATTGAATCCTCAAGGTTGGTTGCGGAAATAGCGTAAGTGGTGTAGTTGATTGACTCGTAAAGCGCGCGGAGTTCTGCCAGTTCTGTTTCTTCGTCGGTGGTGAGTAAGTCTATTTTGTTAAAGATAAGTATAGCGGGCACTCGGTAGGCTTCGCAAGTAGCGAGGAAACGGTCGATAAAAGTAGTGGATGTTTCAGGATGATGAAGCGTAACGATTAAAGCCACTTGGTCAAGGTTGGCGGCAAGAATATGACTTTCCTTACTAAGGTTTGTCGAACGACGGATGATATAATTTTTTCGCTCCTCAATATCTGTTATCCAGTTTGTTCCGTCAGGCAGTGTCTCAACCATCACGTAATCGCCCACGGCAACCGGATTTGTAGATCGGATACCACGAATGCGGAAGTTGCCTTTGATATGGCACTCTGCGGTTGTAGTGTCCTCGAAATAGACGAGATAACAACTTCCAGTAGATTTTATGACCAAACCTTTATTCATCAGAATGCTTCTGTTGCGGTGAGATAGAATGACCAACTGTCCCAAGTATTCCACTCCCTATGTATATTATTGCGCGCGACATCAAAGCGCACGTTTACTTTGGCTTTGTTGATACCGACCCGCAGTCCGAGTCCGTAGCCAATTTTTGGCGTTGTCCAGTTCCAGTGTTTCGTGTTATAGACATCGCCTATTCCAGCAAAGGCATGAATACGAATGAATCGCCAAATAGGAAAGCGGAATTCAGCCTGCAGTGCCATCATAGCGTTATCGGTAAACATATTCCGTCTCACGCCTCGGACGAGATCCTGTCCGCCGAGCGTAGGCAAACAGCGGAATGGGATAGATGATATATCATCAGATAAAGCCCATTCGGTGGTAAATTGCCACGCGAAGACGATGGTGTAGGGTAGGGGCACAAAATGTCGCAAGTCGGCTTTCAGATATGTCACACGCGCAGTTGAGCCCAATGCCTTGTCGAAATGCGTGACGGAGGCTTTGAAGAACAGACCATCTGACGGATAATATAGCACATCCCGTGTGTCATATTGTGTAACTACGCCGAGTCCCCACATCAACGTATATGGATATGCTGATAAAGTTGATTGCTCGTGAATAAAACTGAACAGAGGGCCGATAGACCAGTGTGCAGGGAGATATAACTGTGTTTCTATGTGGGCAGTGCCTCGTCGGGAATCGAAGTGCTGTCCTTGTTTGCGCTCTGGAGTTATGGTGTTACCAAGTCCGTAAAAGATGTCCGGATAATTACGATAGCCACCTCTAAAAGACAAAAACCAAGGCGTCTGTCCGCCGAAATAGAATGTGCCACCCGCGCTAATGTAATACTGTTTGTTGAGCGTGTAGCATCCGTCTCCATAAACGATAGACGTACGTTCCGAATTCGGCATCTTTAAGTATCCTTGTAGGCCGGCTCCAAATCCCCAACTGGTTTCCGGCGAATGAGAGATAACAGGTACACCAATCACAGGCCAATTAAGCACTTTGTCCCATGTGCTGAGTGAGTCCGTTGTTTCTTCGCCCCGCATCATGCCAAATGGCAATAGGCACAGAATGCCTATAGCAAGTAATATGAGATTATAGCGCCGCAATACGCTATACGGTCATAATCTCTTTTTCTTTCTTAGCGTAGATCTCGTCAATCTGCTTGATATACTTATCATGCAGTTTCTGAACCTCATCTTCCGCATCTTTTTCCGCATCCTCAGGCAAGCCTTCTTTGATTTGCTTTTTGAGCGTGTCGATAGCATCGCGGCGTGCGTTTCGAATACTTACCTTTGCGTTCTCTGCTTCGCCTTTGCACTGTTTAGCCAAGTCGCGACGACGTTCCTCCGTCAATGGTGGAATGATAAGACGAATGACCTCGCCATTATTGTTCGGTGCGAGACCAATGTTGGAGTTGATGAGCGCACGCTCAATGACAGAGAGCATGTTTTTCTCCCATGGTTGAATCTGGATAGTGCGTGCATCAGGTGTTGTGACTGTTGCTACGTTAGACAACGGTGTTGCGGCACCGTAGTAATCTACGCGAATGGGGTCAAGGATACGAACGGAAGCTTTTCCTGCACGAATATGTGCGAGTGCATCATCCAAGAAGAGTACAGCTGCTTGCATGAGCTCTTCCGCATCCGATTTGATTTGTTTTGGTTCTAACATGTTATTAAATAATAATGATTAATGAATAGCTATTTAGGGAGTCACCAAGGTGCCTATTTGTTCGCCTTTAATGACTTTGAGCAGGTTGCCTTCTTTGTCCATGTTGAAGACATAGATAGGCATTTTATTCTCCTTACAGAGCGTGATTGCAGTCAGGTCCATCACTTTGAGTTTGCGCTCCAGCACCTCGTCGTAGGTGATAGCGTCGAACTTGGTGGCAGTAGGGTCTTTCTCTGGATCAGCGGTGTAGATTCCATCTACGCGCGTGCCTTTGAACATGATATCGGCTTCAATCTCGATAGCGCGCAGACCGGAAGCCGTGTCAGTAGTGAAGAACGGCAGTCCCGTGCCACCGGCGAGAATAACGATATTGCCTTTTTCCATGAGACGTATCGCTTTGGCTTTATTATAGAAGTCACCGACCGGCTCCATGCGCACTGAAGTAAGCACGCGCACTTTTTGACCGATAGCCTCCAGTGCGGAAGATAATGCCAACGAGTTGATAACAGTGGCTAACATGCCCATTTGGTCACCCTTAACGCGGTCGTAACCTTGTTGCGCACCGGATAACCCACGGAAAATATTTCCTCCGCCAATGACGATACCTATTTGCACGCCAAGCTCAGCAATTTCCTTGATTTGCTTAGCGTAAGCTTGAAGGCGCTGCGGGTCTATACCATGACCTTGTTGGCCCATTAGACTTTCGCCTGATAACTTGAGTAGAATTCGTTTATACATAATTGCTTTATACTTTCGAATTTTTGCTTTCGACTCTTGTCTCTCACTCCTTGTACCACGAAGCGTACATGGCATAATTATTGGCAATGCGCATGTTAATCTCTTCCGTTTGCGCCGGATCAGCTTTCTTGATGAATTTAGCCGGTACGCCTCCCCATACTTCGTATGGACCGATTTGTGTACCTTTGAG
Organism: Paludibacteraceae bacterium; assembly: GCA_016295035.1. Classification (GTDB taxonomy): domain Bacteria; phylum Bacteroidota; class Bacteroidia; order Bacteroidales; family Paludibacteraceae; genus Colicola. The sequence goes on along the minus strand of JAEDLW010000035.1, from coordinate 6,911 downwards.
CACGAGTGCGCCGGCAGCTACGATAGCGCCTTTTCCAACGTGTGCGCCATCGAGTAGGGTGGCTCCCATTCCTATCAGCGCGTAGTCATCCACATCGGCGCCGTGTATCGTCACATTATGTCCCACGGACACATGGTCACCAAGGGTAATTGTTGATTTCTGGTAGAGTGTATGTAGTACAGCGCCGTCTTGGATATTGCAATGCTTACCGATGGTAATGGTGTTTACATCGCCGCGAAGAACTGCATTAAACCAAACCGATGTGCCTTCGCCGATTGTTACATCGCCAACTACTGTGGCATTCTCCGTGAGGAAAACGCCATCAGCAATTCGCGGTGTAAGGATTTCGCCGTTACGGTTGATTGTTTTAATTAATCCCATAATTCCGAATGGCAAATTTGCTTCGGTCTAAACCGGTTAACGAGCATTAATGATTGCGAGGAACTTCTCTGCTACAAGACTTGCGCCACCGATGAGTCCACCGTCCACGTCAGGGTTCGCGAAGAGTTCGGCTGCGTTCTTCTCGTTGCATGAGCCACCGTAGAGGATAGTTGTATCGTCAGCCACTTGTTTGCCGTATTTCTCAGCGATGAGGCTGCGGATGTAAGCGTGAATCTCTTGTGCTTGTGCCGGTGTAGCTGTGAGTCCTGTACCGATAGCCCAAACCGGTTCGTAAGCAAGGGTGATCTTTCCGAACTCCTCTGCGCTGAGGTTGAACAGTGAGCCTTCGAGTTGGGATTTAACCACTTCGTTTTGAATGTTAGCTTCGCGTTCCTCTTTCACTTCGCCGATGCAGAAGATTGGTTTGAGTCCGTTAGCGAGAGCGAGCAGCACTTTCTCTTTGAGGATTTCCGGAGTCTCGTGGTAGTAAGCACGACGCTCTGAGTGACCGAGGATGCAGTATTGTGCACCGGTAGATGCTACCATCTCTGCACTTACTTCACCGGTGTAAGCACCTTTCTCTTTGTCTGCGCAGTTCTCTGCAGCCACCTTTACGGCTGAACCTTTCAGTAGCTCGCAAACAGTTGCCAGGTGGATAAACGGAGTACCGATTACTACTTCGCATTTAGGATTCTTAACTTGTTCTTTCAATTCGGTAGCCAATGCTACGCCTTCTTGCAGGTTTTTGTTCATTTTCCAGTTACCTGCGACCATTTTTGTTCTCATATATTATTGAATTTTGTGTCCTAAGACAGAATATTTTTCGTTATTGCGGATAATAATAAGTTGTCCATTCTCAATCATTTTATCAGCCTTAATCTCTGTTGCAGCTACTTGCTCATAGGCTGTAGGTTTACCATCCGGTTCGATATCAATAATCACATCTTGAGCGGCAGTGAAGTTATAAGTTCCTCCACCGGCGCCACCGGAACCCGGTTTTAAACTTGATAATCTGTACCAACCATCGCTGATACCGGACCAACCCCAGTTAAAGTGAAAATAGTTTCCATAACTACTATCATTATAGTCGTCATAACCGTCACATATAAAGCTATGACCACCACTTTCGCTATCTCCTCCTGAGTACATAATGGGGTGCTTTTTGTCCAATTCTGCTTTGATCATTTTTGTCCAGTTTGCATCTGTCCAGCTATCGTAGCACCCTTCTCCTCCATCGCCATCGCGGTAGTATCCGGTTGGTTGTTTGTAACGGAAGAAGTTATAAAATGCATTTTGTGCGCAGTCGCCTTCAGATTCCGACCAGTTCCAATCACACCAGTTGATAGTCATTGTACCGGACCCAAACCAATCAGAGTCACCGTACATCATTCGTGTAGCGACACCGCAATGGTACATTAATGTAGCAACAGCTTGTTTTTGTGCCGTGGTAAGACCTGGTAACTCATAGCCATCTTCATCTGTATATGCATCTAACATATTGGCCCAATCGTAGGTTGTCTCACCAAAATTGGCAGATTGCTTACCATATTTAGTTTGTGATTTACCGGTATTGGGGTTGAGTGGTTTATATTCGCGACTGCCCTTACCTTGAATAGGCCATTGCCAGTAATTCATTACTTGAGCCATAGCAGTTGCCACGCAACCGACAGCAGCTTTGGTTCCGGAGCCCCATTGGCCTGTGCCTGGTGTGTACAGATCAAATGGGGCACCTTGATCCCAAGTGGTCTTAATCAACGGAGCTACGACAACATTTCCTTTCGGCGTACTTGGAGGACTCTTGCGCAGATGATTCCATTCCGCCACAGCTTCTTCGCTGGCTTCTACGTTGTCATCTTCAATACGTTTGATGAAGTCATTATATAATCCCATCCAGTGTTTCAGGTTTTCTGGCATATTGTTTGAATTACAGAAGTGTCCTGTTTCCGAGTAAGCGAGAATAGGTGTAACAGCATCGCTTGCTGCGATAATTACCCAACCTTCGCCGTTAGCGTTTTCATAAATGTAGTACTGAGGTTGTTCAACGGAAGCATTCTTCAGCACCATACGTTTGGCTGGAACGGCTTTCTTCAGGTTAACATTCGTCGAAGCCGCGTTCATAAAATTGTTAGCGACAAGAGCAGCGTCCTCTTGTGAAACGCGCTCTGCAAAAAGTGTCAAGGACACAAACAGAGCTGAAATAGCAATAATGGTCTTTTTCATGTTTAGTTAAGTTATTTTGGTAAATGCTTATTTATTTGCCTAATATTGTACTTGTCGATAATGGTTCCGTTTTGAATAACGATTACACCCGGATTAGCGCGCACAATCGTTTTGAGTGTTACCGGGTCGGTATAGCAGAAAGTGCTCATCATAGTTTCTTCATCCCATCCCAACTCTTCGGCAAATGCGACTATTTCTTCTTCACCTGAACCGGTAAGGAAGTGTACGTTCGGTTGCGCATGAATAGCCATAAGCTTATCCATCTGTTGGTGATCAGTCTTTGCTAAATCGTACAGCACTACCAAGGTCTGTGGTTCTTCGCTCTCGAGAATATCGTATGTGATATCGTCAAAGTCCATGGTAACTATTTCAAAATCATGAATAGGTGCTTCATAGCCTTTCTTCACCAGAACAGACTTCTGATCTACAAATGTCCATGTCGAGTCGCCTTTCGGATAGTCTTGCAAACTAAACTCTTGCTCTACACCGTCCTTGGCATAAATAAGTTTGATATCGTAAACATCCGGTTCTGCGCCTTCGGGGATCTCCATAAGAGATGGGATATTATTGCCCACTTTATACGGACGGAAATCGATTGCGGGTAAATGCTTATACGTTACTTCCATCCAGCAGAAGACGAATACTATTGCCAAAAGTGAAATGCACAACTCCGCAATATTGGTGAACGTCTGACGAAGCGCTTTCTTTGTGCACAACAGCACAACCACCAGCACTACCAATACCACATTCTTCCAAAACGTAGCCCAATTACTCAGCACAATAGCATCACCAAAGCAACCGCAGTCGCTAACCGGATTAGTCAGTGCGATATACAGCGTCAGCGGAGTCATTACTGCATAGAATGCCAGCGACAGCCACGATGTCCAATTCGTGCGGATATTGCACAACATCATAATACCCAGTGTAAACTCCACCGTAATGAGTATCAAGGCAGCCACTTCTGCCAAAGGAAGAAGATCCGTAAAGAATCCGCCAAAGGCTTTGAGGTAATCCTCAATCTTATAAACTGTGCCCAGCGGGTCAACAGCTTTCACGAATCCGCTGAAGATAAATACCAATCCCAACAACGTCCGTGAAACCGACGCCAGAATATGTAACACTTTATTCTTCATAATGGATCAAATCAAATATTGCGTAGTTAATAATATCAAAGTAGTTTCCTTCTACACCTTCAGAAGCAATCGTCTTACCGCCGTTATCCAGAATGGTTTTGATGCGAATAATCTTCGCCAGTATCATGTCGATAATTCCCTCTTTGCTCATCTCACGCCATGCCTCGCCGTAGTCGTGGTTCTTGCGCAGCATAAGTTCTTTGGCTTCTTGAACAATACCGTCGTACAACTTTAATGCCTCCTCGCGGCTCATGTCGATGAAGTCCGCATAACCATGGCGTACTTGAATAATGGCTGTCACACCATAATTGATTATAGCGCGCAGATTATCCTCAATATCGTCGCCGACGAGACTAACACCTGTTGTCTGCACTTGGCGGATGTTACACACCTTGATGTATAACTGGTCTGTGATGCCGTGCAGACGGAAGATGCGCCACGATGGACCGTAGTCCTGCATTTTGTCTTTGAAGATCTCGCGGCATTTAGTGGTTATTTGGTCAAATTGCTTTGCAGTGTCTTGCATAATTCGTCTAAAGTTAGTTGTTGTTGTTCTCCTGTAAGCATATTCTTGAGCATAACGGTGTTGGACTCCATCTCGTTTCCGCCCACAATAGCGACGAATGGAATCTGCTTGGCATCGGCATAGCCCATCTGTTTCTTCATCTTAGCCGGTTCGGGATATACTTCCACACGCAGTCCTTGTTCGCGCAGTGCCTTAGCCCAGCCGAGAGCGTAGCGCAGTTCGGCATCGCCAAAAGCGGTAAACAGCACTTGTGTTGATTCAAGCATTGAAGCAGGATAGAGGTTTAGTTCAGTTAACACATCGTAGATACGGTCAGCGCCGAAGGAAATACCCACACCGCTTACGTTTGGAAGACCGAATATTCCTGTTAGGTTATCGTATCGTCCGCCGCCGGTGATAGAACCTATCTGTACATCCAAGGCTTTCACTTCGAAGATAGCGCCGGTGTAATAATTCAGTCCGCGAGCGAGAGTCAGGTCTAATTCAATGGGCAAAGTCTGCTCTTTGGCAAGTTCTAAGATAGTCCGCGTCTCTTCCACACCTTTTGTCCCCACTTCATTTTCGGATAGAATCTCACCAATGGTCTCTAACTTCTGAGCGTTGCTACCTTCTAACGCCAAAATCGGCTGCAGTTTAGCGATAGCTTCGTCGGTCAGTCCGCGTTCGGCAAGTTCTTTGTTTACGTTCTCGATGCCGATCTTGTCCAACTTATCAATAGCTACGGTGATGTCAATTATCTTATCCGGCGCGCCGATGACTTCGGCTATGCCGGCAAGTATCTTGCGGTTGTTCAAATGCAAGCAGACGCGGATACCTAATCTCCGATACACTTCCTCCACAATCTGTATCAGCTCCAACTCGCTTACTAACGAATCGGTGCCAATCACGTCCACGTCGCATTGGTAAAACTCGCGGTAGCGACCTTTCTGAGGACGGTCAGCACGCCAAACGGGTTGTATCTGATAGCGCTTAAACGGGAATTGTATCTCTTCGCGATGTTGAACGATATAGCGAGCAAAAGGCACGGTTAAGTCGTATCTCAGTCCTTTCTCCGGAGCCTCGGCTGCTTTCTCTCCGCTGTTTTGGATACGGAAAAGCAATTTGTCGCCTTCCTCGCCATATTTGCCCATTAATGTGGACATCAATTCCATTGAAGGAGTCTCTATTTGTTGGAATCCGTACAATGCAAACACGCTACGTATTGTAGAAAAAATGTAATTACGGCGGGCCATCTCTATCGGTCCGAAGTCGCGTGTCCCTTTTGGTATATTTGGTTTCTGTGCCATGATGTTGATTAACGAATTAGCGAATTATGAATGGGTAAAGAGCTCGTTATAAATCTTCTCTGTAGCGCCGAGTTCGGACTCCACGTAGGTCTTGGCTTTGAGACCCAACTCATGGTAATGCTCCAAAGCAGAATCCATTGTGCGCTCGAATTCCTCGTATGTCTCAACCGAGAATCCTGCGCCGGCAGCTATCAAGCCTTTTGCCTCGCGGAAGCGCTGGTAATTAGGGCCGAAGAGCACCGGTATACCATATACAGCGGGCTCTAACGTGTTGTGAATACCAACGCCAAAGCCACCGCCTATATAAGCGACTTTGCCGTAGCGGTATATGGAAGATAGCATACCGATGGTATCAATCACAATCGTTTGTACATGCAGCACGTTATTTGGCGTTGCTTCCGTGAAACGCACATAGCGACCTTGGAAAATCTGGAAGATAGTGTGCAAGTGTTTCTCGTCTATCTCGTGAGGTACCAAGACCAATTTCACATCCGGATGTTCTTCTATATAACGAGCTAAAAGAAATTCGTCTTGTGGCCAAGTGCTTCCGGCTATAATCACTTTTTCTGTCGGTCGTTCAAATTCATTCAGTTGTGCTGTTACAAAGTGCTCCACTGTCGGAATCTCTTTTGCGTGCTTAGCGATGCAGTAAACGCGGTCAAAGCGTGTATCGCCTGTAACTTCCACGTTTTTGATATGGAACTTAGCCAACAGCTCTAAGGAAGCCGCGTCTTGCACAAACATTTTTGTGAACCGTGTCAGCAAGTGTCTGTAGCTACTTCCCCAAGGTTTGAAGAATGTCTGCTTAGGACGGAAGATACCTGAAATCAAGTAGGTGGGTATATTTCGTCTATTCAGTTCGCGCAAGTACGCCGGCCAGAACTCGTATTTAATGAATATAGCCATCGCGGGACTGAAGACATGCAGAAAATGTCGTGCATTGCGTTTCGTGGCGAATGGCAAATACATCACTTTGTCTGCATACTTATAGTCTTTCCGCAGCTCGTAACCTGACGGAGAGAAGAAAGTGAGCAGTATCATGGTTTGCGGACGTTCTGTCTTCAGTTTCTCGATAATCGGACGTGCCTGTTCAAACTCGCCAACCGACGAAGCATGAAACCACACACAACCCTGCAGATCAGTTTGTGTATCCTTATGCTCTTTTAGGAACTGGGCTACTTCAGCTTGTCCTGCACAAAGTTTTTTTGCTTTGCGATGGCCAAAAAGTGCCACAAGTCGTATGAGTAGAAAATATATAAACATAGTTTTTACGCGCCTGAGCGCACACTCTCGCAATAAAGCGTGCAAAATTACTGCTTTTTTTTTATACATGCAAATTTTTTTTGTTTTTTCGCCAAATAAAAT
>JAEDLW010000034.1:0-16712 GCA_016295035.1 Paludibacteraceae bacterium | reverse complement strand
CCTGTAACAATTCCAGTGTTTCATTCTCTGAAAGTGACCTCCACGGCAAATGGCAGGAGGAAGACAAAAACGCCTATGTCAAATATACTGTCGAAAAGGACACAGTTAGCGATGTGAAAAATTTAGGCTATCACTGGGGATATGAGTGGGATGAAGGTGATGGTGTGTATGAAAAAGACGTTCTAAATGAGAAATACGGTAACGGATGGTTTGTTTATGCTCTTGAGGGAGACCAACTGACTATGTACCACATGATGTCTAACCGTGGTGCTGATATTCCAAAGAAATACACCGTAACTGTACTCACCAATACGGACTTGAAGTACAAGGATAACAACGCGAACGTCAACCACTCTTATAAAAAAGCGAACTAATGAAACCTGCTGTAGCTAAAGCATTAAAGATTACGGGTATCACGCTCGGTTCTATTGTCGGCATGGTACTGATTGCAGTAAGTATTCTCTGCTATGTAGTCTTCACTCCCAAGCGTTTGACGCCGATAGTGAATCAAGTAGCAGACTCGCTGCTCACTTGCCCGCATGAACTGGAAGAAGTTAACCTCACATTCTTCCGCACGTTCCCTAACTTCGGCTTGTCTGTCAAAGGATTGTACATCATCAATCCCAAGGAAGGCGCACAGAGTGATACACTCCTTGCCGCACCCGAAGTGGTAGCTTCCGTTCAACTATTCAAAGCCATCAAAGGAGATATCTATGTCAACCAATGCTATATCAACAATGCCGAAGCCAATATCTATATCGCAGAGGACGGAACAACCAACTTCGATGTGCTGAACCTGCCACCGGACACAATAGAAGAAGTGGATACAGTTGGTGGTTGGAAACTGAACTCTATTGGCTGGAACGAAGATATTACTCTAACGGCGCGCAAACTCACTTTTGTTGACAAAAAAGACACCATCGACGCTTCTTTGCGCAATGCGGACATCCGCGTTGCCGCTATCGAAAAAGCCGAAATGGCAGGCGCATCTTTGGCTCTCAGCGCCGAAAATATCAACGTCAACCTCAAAGGAGAGCAATATGCCGACAGCCTGAAACTACAATTGTTCCTACCTGCTCTTTGGGTTAACGGAACAGAACGCGTGCTTATCAACGGCACCAAGTTGCAAATCAACGAGTTTGCACTAACTATAGACGGCGAAGCAGGCACACCTTGTCTCGATAGCGGTATCTACAACTGCGACCTGACGATTAAGACCGAAGAATGGCAGATTAAGCCGCTGCTGACGCTTGTTCCGGCACAGTTCACTTCCGCACTCAAAGATATCAATGTAGACGGAAAACTGCAACTGGAAGCGCATGCAAAAGGCACTTATAGCGATTCACTCATGCCTAACATCACAGCACATGTTGCCCTGCAGGATGGTACGGGTAAGTACAAACCACTGCCTTACACCCTGCAAAATATTGCTCTGAACGCAGATGCTACCCTCGATCTGAACAATAAGAAAGCATCAGCTGTCAAACTCAATAGCCTCAAAGCTAAAACAAAGAACACAACTATTGCGGCTAAAGGACAAGTGACCGAACTGCTGGATGACATGTTGCTCAATATACAAGCGAATGTGAATGCGAACATCCCTGACTTCGACTATTTCATTCCGGACGGCATGCAAGTTACCGGACACGCGAAAGGTGATGTGAAAGCCAAGATTCGCCTGTCTGACCTAACAAACATGCGCCTTGAGAAAGGACTCATCACCGGTGATCTTAAACTCGACAATATCCATTACACACAAGACAGTATGGATGTAGATCTGCCGGCTAATAAACTGACTTTCCGTATTCCGAATACCAAACCCACTTGGCGTAAATTGACATGGCTTGACGCGACCCTGCAGATGGACCAATTATCCTTCGTTCAGCCCGGCTTGGCCAAAGCTAACCTCGGCAAATCCGACCTGCGAATTGAGTTAGGTGATGTACTCAAAACAATGCCGATCATCTTTGCTAACGTAGATTTGAAATCAGAGCAAGAGTTGGTAGCGGATATGGATACAATAAGCGCCAAGATTATGGGACCGCATCTCACAGCCTATGCAGAACTGGACACGAAAGATACAACCAATATTCCTATCATCAATGCGAAAATGGCTTTCACTGACCTGAAGGCCAATTACAACGACATCTCTGCGCACCTGAAGCAATCCGAGTTAGAAGCAAAGCTGAGTGGTGCTGCTCGTCTCAAATCGGCTCCGCGACTCAGTGCTGCCATTCGCTCGAAAGCGATGAATGCAGCTGTTGGAAAAGATCTGCTCATGACCACCGATAAGTTCAATATCGAAGCTCAAGCGGCTTATAATCCCAATGTCAAGAAAGAAGAGAATGTTCTCTTGCAATGGAATCCGCGACTTAAGTTCGATATGAACAAAGCTGAAGTGGATATTGCTGCTTTCCCACAACATATCTCTGTTCCGCAAGTAGACTTCAGTTACTCCAACCGTAAGTTCGCTATTGCCACTTCGCAGATAAAACTCGGTAACTCAGACTTCTCGCTCACCGGCGAAGTGTACAACATAGGTAAATGGTTGCAGCAGCGAGACACACTCGTAGGCGAACTCAATTTCGTTTCCGAGCACACCGATGTCAACCAACTCATGGAACTCTTCTCTGCTGATTCAGGTTCGGAAGAAACGCCTGCTCAGGCAGCAACCGAAGCTCCTGAAGACAACAGTAACGGTCCCTTCCTTGTGCCGCAACGAGTGGATCTCGTGCTTAACACCAAAATCAAAGAGGCTAAGGTCTTCAACGAAACGGCATATAATCTCGGTGGCCGCGTTTATGTGCGCAATGGTGCGCTCGTTTTGGAAGAGATGGGATTTGTCTGCAACGCAGCCAAACTGCAACTCACAGCCATGTATCGCACACCGAGACGCAATCACCTTTATCTCGGACTGGACTACCACATGCTTGACGTCGATATCGAAGCACTCATCAGCATGATTCCGCAAATTGACTCAATGATTCCGATGCTGCGCTCGTTTAAAGGCGAAGCCGAGTTCCACCTGGCAGGAGAGACCTTCCTCAATGGTAATTACCAAATTAAGACATCTACGCTCCGCGGAGCTTGCTCGCTATTCGGTAAAGATCTCGTAGTACTCGACTCAGAGACATTTAACCAAATTGCCAAACTGCTCCTGTTCAAGAAGAGCACCGAGAATAAAGTGGACAGTATCTCTGCGGAGATAACACTCTACAAGAAAGAAGTGGACGTCTACCCGTTCGTCGTCAGCATGGATAATTACATGGTTGCACTCGGAGGACGACATAACTTGGACATGACCTTTGACTACCATGTGAATGTGCTTTCACCGATTTACTTGGGCGTTGATGTAAAAGGAAAGCCGGATGATTTGTCCATCAAGCTTGCAAAGTGTATCTATGCCAAGGACTTCAGACCAATCTTCCATAAGGACGTAGATAAACAATCTGCAGAATTACGGTCGATAATACGCGAATCCATGCGTAAAAACGTAAAAATAAAGTAATATGAAAAAGGCAAACATTATTCTATTCGTAAGCATTTTATTTATGGCTTGCACACAGCAAAATCCGTTACTTAATCAATCGCAGACATCATTTGGCGCACCTGCTTTTGACCAAGTTCAACTCAAGCATTATCTTCCTGCTTTCAAAGAGGCTATCCGTCTCAATCAAGCAGAGATAGATGTTATTGTCAATAACGAAGACGCGCCAACATTCGAAAATACAATTGTAGCACTTGATCGCAGTGGCCTTGTACTCGATCGCGTATGCGGTGTTTTTTACAACGTTCTCGAGGCTGACGGAAATGAACAGATGGATGCTATTGCGAACGAAGTGGCTCCTATCTTGTCAGACTTCCAAAACGGTATTCTTCTCAACGAAGGCCTGTTCAGCCGTATCAAAGCTGTCTATGACCAACGTGAGAATCTGAACCTCAATCCGGAACAGATGCGACTCTTGACAGAGACTTATAAGAGCTTCGTCCAAAATGGAGCAAATTTGCCTGATGACAAGAAAGCACGCCTTAAAGAGATTAACAGCCAACTCGCTGTTTTATCCTTGCAGTTCGGACAAAACGTAGTGGCAGAGACCAACTCTCCTGCCGTACAGCGTTTCATTACGGATGAGGCATTGTTGGAAGGTCTTCCGGAGTCCGCTAAAGCCGCAGCCAAAGAAGAAGCCACAGCAGCCGGTCGCGCCGATGCATGGCTGTTTACGCCAAAGCGTACTTCCTTTACTCCCGTTCTGCAATACTGCAAGAACCGCGACCTGCGCAAGCAACTACTCATGGACTATACGACTCGGGGTAATCACGATAATGCTAACGATAACAAATCGGTTATAAATCAAACAATGCGTTTGCGCTTGGAGAAAGCGCAATTATTAGGCTACGATTGTCCTGCTAATTATATCCTTGCTGACTGCATGGCGAAAGATGCCAAGACTATTGATGCTTTCTTGCAGTCGGTTTGGGAACCCAGTTTAGCCGCAGCTAAACGAGAAGCGGCAGAACTGCAAAAACTGCTCGACCAAGACTTGCCCGGCGAGAAACTGCAACCCTGGGACTGGTGGTTCTATGCCGAGAAACTGCGCAAAGCCAAATACGACTTGGACGAAGAAGAAATCAAACCATACTTTGAATTGAGTAACGTTCGCCGCGGTGCTTTTTTATTGGCACATAATCTCTTTGGTCTCAACTTTGAACAATTGGACAACATGCCTGTTTATAACAAAGAAGTGGAAGTGTTTAAGGTAACGGATGCAGATGGCGCGTTAGTAGGAATTCTCTATACCGACTATTTCCCACGTGCTGGCAAACGTCCGGGTGCTTGGATGAACAATGTTCTTCCACAGTATGTAGATGCAGAAGGTGTAGACCATCGTCCAATTATCATCAATGTAGGTAACTTCAATAAGCCTACAAAGGACAATCCTTCGTTGCTCTCAATGGATGATGTAGAGACTTTGTTCCACGAGTTCGGCCACGCTTTACACGGCCTGATGTCTAAAGCCACATACAAGACCTTATCAGGAACAAATACTCCACGTGACTTTGTAGAATTACCTTCACAGTTCATGGAAAATTACTGCTATGAGCCACAGATTCTCAAAACTTATGCTTACCACTACCAGACTGGTGAAGTAATGCCGCAAGAGTTAATAGACAAAATCAACGCTGCAAAGAAGTTCAACCAAGGTTTCGTTGAGACCGAATTGCTCTCAGCATCTATATTGGATATGGACTATCACGAACTTACCAACTGCGACACGATTGATGTGAATGCGTTTGAGGCTGCTTCGATGGCTAAGATGCACATGATTCCTGAGATTATTGTGCGCTACCGCTCAACGTTCTACAACCATATCTTCACTACCGGCTATGAGGCAGGATATTATTCCTACACATGGGCTGCCGTATTGGATGCGGATGCATTTGCAGCATTTAAAGAGACAGGGGACATTCTCAATCCTGAAGTGGCCAAACGTTTCCGTCACCTCTTGGAGCAAGGCGGTACGCGTGATGCTGCCGAACTATATCAAGAGTTCCGCGGAAAGAATGCAGATCCGAAATACTTGCTACAACGCAAAGGATTTATTGATTAATGACCTATAATCAGCGCATATTGTTACGTCGCCTATTGCCGGCAATCTTTTGGTTGCTGGCAATAGGTGGCATTATTGCGCCACCTTTTATCTTTCATCTCAATCTTCCTGCTAATTACTGGCTGGGATGGATACCGTCGGTTGCTGTGTTAATTTGCCTAATCATCGCCAAGCACATCGACCGGCACGAACCATATGTGAAGCAAATGTTCCAAATTACCACTATATTGGGTCTCGCTTCCTATTGGTTACCTACAGTCCTTTTCCTTATCTTTCCGTTCTATATATTCGCCATTTGGAAGGGCACGATGAACTTCCGTGCATTTCTTGCCATACTCATCGCCTTGGCTATGGATCTTCTTTATGCCGTCATTTTCATTTACTTAGGATGGATAGATAATCCATGGATTCACTTCTTTGAGCCGGACTATGCCTGGGGATGGATTCCGGTGGGAGCAATCTTTGTCGCATGGCTCGCTTCTACCATTGTACGCGAATTCCTCCGTGAACGTTGATTCCCGCTTGAGCGTTATACCACGGACTATAATAACGGGAGCCGTCTTCAAACTGGCACATCCAATTACCACCATTCGATTCGTACTTGCTGTCAAACAGGTTATTCACTTGTGCTATAAGGCTTATATCCGGCCACTTCTTAGGAAGCGGCAAACTATATTGCACTGTGAGGTTGGTTACCGTATATGGTTTTAGAACAGCTTCCTCGGACTTCGTATTGTCAAGATATTGTTTGCTAACGGCAATTGTCTGAATATCAGCACGCAGACCGGCGTAACTGAACGTAAACATATTGCTGAATGTCACATCCGGAGAGAATGCTGTAGTGACGGTACCAAAGTTTATCTCGTCCTGACGGATCTCTTCCCCATTCTCATCGTAGATAGATACCCAGTCTGTATAATCAGGTATCCAGCTATGTCCGATAGTCAGCGAGGTCTGCCATTCGAACCACGACACCGGTTTACATCCGCCTGTCAACTCAATACCCGAGCGATAACTCTTAGGTACGTTACGCGTCAGGTAGGCACCTGTACTTGAGTATTTGCCGGTCAGCACTAACTGGTTTTTATAATCCATGAAGTACAGATTGGCGCCGATATGCCATTTGCGCGCTGTATAGGTATAACCTAACTCATAGTCAAATAATTGCTCCGGAAGCGGCACATCGTGTTCACCTGCTTCCGTGAAGTTTTTACGAGTCGGCTCCCTATTAGCCATAGCGAAATTGAAATAGACCTGATGACCATGATCATCGTAGGTGATACCTGCCTTCGGATTAAAGAAATGATAATGGCGAGTCACGTCCAAGGTCTCAAGGTCCTCGTCATTCACACCGTTAATGCGGTAATAGATATAGCGGTATTGCAGGTCTCCATACAAGGTGAGCCGGCGTTGCGCTTGATTAATAACGCGCCAATTGGCCTTTGCATAGATGTTACCCTCCGCCTTGGTGCCGCGGTTGCGGTAATACTCCTCGCCGATAACACTCTCGTAGGTATCATCCGTCACCTGTCCCCAGTGCTTACCTATATAATGGTTACCGGATACGCCGATAGCCACGTCCGCAGGTTCGGAACGATAGTTAACAGCCACTATACCTCCGTAGTAATGGTTGTCCAAGTTCTTAATCCTTACAAAATTGGAACGCTTGACATACGTCGTATCGTTCAATTTATAATCCGGCAGACCGAACGACTTATACTCTTTATCACCTTTCATCTGCTCGTAATTACCGCCTCCATGGGTATAATGCAGGGTAGCATCTAATTTCCAGTTAGCAGTAAAGCGTTGAGCCAAATGGAGTTGAAAATGTTGTTGCTTATAGTAATCGTTCTGATTGGGGTAGAATTGCTGATTGCCATTTTGGTCTATATATAGTCCGGCGGGATTATATCGTCTGTCACGTATCAAATCATCACGCGTTACTCCGTCCCAAGCCATATAAGTCTTCTCTGCTCCGCCGAAAGCAGAAAGAGACACTTGGGTTTTATCGCCATAGTAACCGATAGCACCATGATAGGAGAACAAGTCGGATGAGGCACGATACAAGTATCCGTCCGAATTGACCTTACTCAGTCGAGCCTCAATGCGCCAGTTTTTAGGTAACTTCACTTGTGCGCTTACCATCTCGCGGAAGGTGTTATACATACCACCGTTGAACTGCACGGACACATGCGCAGGAGCCGTATCATTGAGCATGGTGCGAGTAGGAAGGGTATTCATATTGATGGACGCACCGAACGAAGCAGAACCGTTGGTCGAAGTACCTACACCACGTTGTACATTAACGCTGTTCAGGCTTGACGACATATCCGTCATATTGACCCAGAACACAGTCTGACTCTCCGCATCATTGAGCGGCACATCGTTCACAGTCATATTGATACGTGTATGGTCCGTACCACGTACGCGGAAATAGGTGTACCCGACTCCTAATCCGTCATCGCTCGTTACAATAAGGGACGGAGTCTGTTGCAGCATATACGGCAGGTTCTGCCCCGTATTACTTTGGTTAAGCACTTCGCCCGAAAGCTCTTGGTGCGTAGAAGTAGGTTGTTCTACGCGGGCAGTTACACTAATCTCCTGAATGTCACGACCGATAATGGTCAACGTGTCTCCTTTCGCTCCGAAAGCAGACAAGAACATGGCGCATGCGCCAACTAATAAGATGGATTTTTTCATTTTCTTTAGCAGCATTACCTGCTCAAGTTCAACGGGTTTGATCTCAGCCTTTCAGCACCCCGAATGAATTTGAGTATGATGTTAATTAAAGCGGTAGCAGAAAGTTACATACCAACCCCATTGCCACATGTGCTGGTTGGTAATTACTTTCTTACGAACCATATTATTTAGGCCGAACTCATAGCCGGCTTGTAGTCTGTATTTATCCCATTCAAAGCCACCACCAATAGTCCATTGGATATTTGCTCGACTCACTTCGTAGTTCAAGCGGTCATATTCCTCAGTCTTATAGCCATTATCCTGCAACCACGTCTCAACTTTGCTACTGATATGCGGCTTTAAGAAATCGTGCTCCGTCAAACCGATAGATAATTGCGGACCGGTGAAAAAGAACATATGCAGCATTTTCCATAAGGGAATATTATAGTATGCAAGCACAGGTACCGTGAGATATGACTGGAGAATGCGATGTTCAAGATATTCCTCCTGCACAGATGGAGCATCCAGGCTTCGCCATTTGTCTTGGCGAGTACCATATGCGATATCAATTAGAAGACCCGTTTGTAGTGAGAAATGCTTAGGAAGCATAAAATCAAAAGTAGCACCAATCCGTCCGCCATGTAGATACATATCCATAAAATTCTCCTTATGTGACCATTGCCAGTTCTGGACATATCCGATTTCTAAACGATACTCCATACCGAAAGTATAATCATCCACCTTATCTTCTTTGCGAGTTGGATCAAATATTTCACCGTCAGCCATTTGCAGGTCAGGAGTCTTAATAGTCTCTTGCGCATATACGCACGCGCATGCGCAGACAATTATAAGGAAAGCGACAAATTTTCGCATATTGCATCGTTTTAGGCTGCAAAAGTAGTAAAAAATAGCGATATATACAATTTTTTGCATAAAAAATCACTTTTTTTACAAAAAAATTTGTGTAGTTCAAACTTTTGTTGTACTTTTGCACGATTTTTCCGGTATGGCCTATTCGTCTATCGGCTAGGACGACAGATTTTCATTCTGTAAAGAGCAGTTCGACTCTGCTATAGGCTACGAATTAACTGAACACAACAAATTAACAAAATTAATTACGAAAGATGGCAAATCATAAATCATCTTTGAAACGTATCCGCCAGACCGCTACGCGTAAGGCACACAATCATTATTACGCTAAAACAGCTCGCAATGCCGTTCGTGATTTGCGCGCTACTACCGAAAAGGCTGCTGCCGCTGAGGCATTACCAAAGGTAAGTTCTATGTTGGACAAATTGGCAAAACGCAACATTATTCATAAGAATAAAGCTGCCAACCTGAAGTCCAAACTGGCTGTTTACGTTAACAAGCTCGCTTAAGTAACAATTTGCTTATAGCATGAGGGCTGCCATTCGGTAGCCCTATTTTTGTATTGTTTTAGTCCCCATAGCCATCTGATGCGCCTCATAGCGCATATAGGCCATAAAAAGCATACGGCCTATCTAAGGAGATAATCCTGTGATAAGCCATACACTTTCTAAAACATCGTGTAGAGCATTAAGGAGGTGTCACTGGTATATAAATCGGATCACCGAATGAACTCATCAAAATGCCCATTGTATCGATTTGGAGCTCCTGAGTTTGAGGAGCGATATATTGCTTTTTCATACGATAAAAGTTTGTTTCGTTAGTAATCAGTTACTTAGCCTTTTGACCAAAGATGGTATAAACAGCACCATCGCGGATGATAAAGACTTGGCCGTTAATCAGCACTTTGCGGACAGATGGTTTGTCAGTTACCTGGAGTTGGTCACAACCGGTAGATATCTCAGGTACCGGATGATAAACAACAAGCAGGCCATATTCATTGGTGTTACCTGTAGCGAGGTTAAGCGTGTATTGTCCGGTTGTGAGGTTCCAAACAGGTGCACCATTGATAGTAACAAAAAGCTCTTCGTCATCATTAGGTTCCGTAACGGTATGTATTGTATATGCCCCATCCACAGGGATGCTGATTCCTAACGGGAAAGTAGCCTGGTTGTTAATCATTGCTTGTGTATTCGCACTCAGTTTAGTGTCATAACGATTAATCCACATTTGTGGAATACCATTGGCGATACTGATTTTACCAAGATCTTGACCTATGACATATTGATCCTCTTTCTCCTCCGAAGCGATAACATAGATACGGTCAGTATAATCTGCATTCTTAGGAGCGATGCGTACTTCGTATTGGCTGGTTCGAAGCATTTCACGACGTGGTGCAGAGAAAACATTATCTTCATTTGCCACCAGCGTCTTATCAGCATCCGCTTGCACAAAGAACGGCTGGCCAACGATAAGCTTTTCATTACCAAATTCGAACACCTCATAGCGGTCAGTATTAGTACCATCGGCAGTTGGAACACCTGGAATATATTTTTGCCCCTTGGTGATTCCTGCTGAAGCCAAGACTGCATAAGCAAGGGTTGGGTTAGCAATCGCATTCCAGCCTGCATCCTTTGTTGCAGAAGAAGCATTTTTATGCAATGTAATCGTATTATTTACAATCGGAGCGGCTGTAGCCTTCGTAAAGCGTATTGTAGACGCCGCATTACGCAGATAAATCATATAAAGCTTACCCTCCTCAAGCGTTGCCCCTGCATCAACATATGTCCAATACGAGTTGGTTCTCGGATCTAATGTTCCTGCCGCGCGTGCAGCTCCATCGAACACAAGAATATAACAATTCTTGCCAATAGCCAGATTAGCGCCGTCAGCCTTCATGCCGCCATTGGTATTAACCTGCCACGGCAGACCGAAGGCGTACCATGTTTCGGCGTTTGCATTAAGCATAAGGTCGAAATGAGCATTGCCTGTGATTGTCAAGTAATCCGGATTAATCAATTGGCCTGAAGAAGTGCCATTTGACGTGATAACAAGGTTCTTGTAGGTTACCGGTTGAGTTAATGTGGTAATACCCGTTACGTTCAAGTCAGGAAGAGTTGTTGCAGCGAAGTGCGCATAATAAGTAGCATCCGCAGTTGCTTTCGGTGTCATGTTATTCTTGTAGAACGTACCTGCACCGTTTGGACTTGTTGTCCAACCGTCAAAGGTGTAGGTATATTGTGCATCAGTAGCCTTAGTTGGCGTTTCACCTGTGTAAACAGTTGCAGTACCTGCTTTCTGACCGACTTCAGCCAATGTCGTATTACCATCCTCACCTTTCCATGTAATGGCACAATCAGGCTTAGTTACAGTGAAGTTAGCTACGAGCTCCTTATCTTCCGTCACATTGATTGTTCGAGTTGTATTTGTACCTTCCTCACCGTCGCTCCAACCGGTAAAGGTATATCCGTCATTAACAGTGAGCGTAAGCGTTACTGACGTATTGTAGTCATAGAGACCTGCACCGCTAATCGAGCAAGCACCCGAAGGATTACTCTTAACCGTTACCGTGTACTTATTCAACACATCCAGATAGGTCGGCTTATAGGAAGCTTCCCCCATTACCGTTTGGATTCCTCCTGACTCATCCAAAGTCTTCCATACCAGCGTATAGGTATGACCCGTTTCCGGATTTTCCTTCGTTACTGTCGGAGGAGTCGGTGTTGCACCATACGGCAATTGCTCAGTTGTGTTAAGCGTTGTTCCATCCTCTTTATAGTAGGAGATGGTATAATTGCGAACCACCTCGCGGTACACAGCAATGTATGACTTGATACTGGTAGCAGAAACGATTTCCGGTTCTGGTGACCAATGGTCGAAGATATAGGTGTACTCTTTATTATCTTGCTCTTCTGCCCAAGTAGCTTTTCCTGTTGGTGTAGGGCCTTTATATTCCGGCATTGTGCCTACGGCTACATTGCTTTGTTGTAGCGGCGTGGTTCCATCATAGTCATAGAACGTTACTTTATATTCCGTAGGAGGTTCTTCTTCCCATGTAGCAGTATAGGTTGCATCGCCTGTTACAGCGGCGATAGCAGGACTCCAAACGAGCGTGTGACCAATCTTAGTAGGCGTATTCTCGCAGACAGGAACGGCATTGTGAGGCAAGAACTGACGTTCGATTTCCACACCGCCTTCCTGCAAGAAGGTAATGGTGTATTTACGTTCTTTCTTCTCGTATGTCGCCGTGTACGTAACATCGGAAGTGACAGGAGCTAATTCCGGTGACCAACCCGTGAAGTCATAGGTATAGTCAATATCCGGTTCACGGGTCGGGTTGGTTCCAAGGAACTCAGCCATCGTGCCGTAGGTAACAGAGTATTCTGTGGTAGGATCGCCCTCCATATCCTTTGTCTCAATTATCGTGCCATCCCAGTTCTTCCACGTGATAGTAAAGCGTTTCTCCATCCATTTTTCTTCAACATCATCCCAATAGTAATAGGTATCGTTGTTGGGATGGATGCAGTGGTAGAGGTTATCTTTCTTCTCGACCTCCCACCATTGGCAGTCAGGGTCAGATATTAGAATAAACAATCTACCTGCACCCGCCGCATCGCTGAAAGTATTGTCGGAGTTACCTGAAAATATACCTTCGGATTTAGTAGCAACTATTTCTACGTATTCAGAAGGTTTAGCGAAATAAGTATCTCCATTTACATTATGTTTCACCATGAAACACGGATTATCCTCGTCAGGATACATAGTTGACCATTCGTCCTCAATATAGCAATACGCATGACCTTGCTCGGCAGTATTTGTGTTCACGTACGAACCATCACCATTTTTCAGTTTAGCAGGAACAAAGGTTATCTCATCATATGTTTTAACTCCTTTAACCTGATTAACAATACGCGTGCCAGCCGAAATTGCACTTTCGTTAAAGACAAATGTACCAGCGTCTTCATTTGAAGAAAAGATGTTAGCACCGCCATCGGAAGTATATACAAATCCTGTAGCGGTATTGAATGTACCATGTACGTTGATAGCAGCATCAGCAGGGCATGTTTGTTCATCACGCACGGTAGGAAGACCGTTCCATGAAGGCGAATAACGAACAACCTTCGTAAAGGCAGTTCCTTTATGGCTTATGCCATCAGCATCCACTTCATTGCAATAAGCATATTTATCCCAATCTTCGGCATCATAGACATAAAGTGCACCCGTATGTTCTGTGTCGAGAGGATCTTGCGCCACACTGACTACAGACTCTTTATCCACTTCCACTTCAGCTCCAGGAAGCAAGCAAGTATTTTGCTTAAAGTCCATCGAACCGGATAATAAGTGAATCTTGAAGTTAGAAGTAAGAGGGAGATCAAATTTAGCAGAGTTCAATCGAATTGGAACAGTTCCAAATTGCAACAAGTTAATGTCTCCCATATCCAAAATCATAGAGCCTATGTGCGCACTGCTATTGACATCATATACTTGGACATCGTTGACAGCATCATACCATTTACGTACCCAAGTATTTTCAGCATCCGCCTCATTATCCATAAAGAAGATAGCATCTTTTTGCGTTCCTATAACCTTAATGTCGGTAGCTGACATATGTACACTCATGCCTAAAAGTCCTTCAGAAACAACGGCTGAGGTGAGTAATAAAGCACCAGGATGATACTTAACGGGAGATTCAATATTCTGGATAAAGTACTGCGTAACAGGGAAAATTTTCTTGTCACTATAATCGCAGTCGTCAACATTAGCTTGACTCTTAACAATATTACAAAGTGAAGGATTTTCAGAGCGTTTCACCAATCCAGTAATAGCGACAGAAGTCATCGCTCCTTTCCAGTCTCCCAATTGGAACATCTCACGAACGATTGCACCACGACGCGCATCCGTTTCACCTTTACCGGTAAGGAATCCCCATGCGCGAAGTTCAGAACCATTTTGGAGCGTCATGTGACTTCCCTCCGCCATTTCCAATCGTCCATAAGCGCCAACCGGTTGGCTTGTATATGCCTCGTTACTTGCATATTGCGAACATGTCAATTCAATTTGTCCGAACACTTCCATATTCACCCCGCTTGCGAAAGTAAGACGTCGGAATTCGGTGGGCAACATGGAAGTATAAGGAGTTTCCCTGCTTACATCATTAAATATCACGCAAGGTGTTGTTTTATTCACTTCTTTCTCCTGTGTATCACTCATCGGCACAACAATCGTGGCATTAGCCGGAAGCGTATAGTAACCGGCAGGAAGCACATAGTCATTCGTCATAAAGATAACGATATTCTCTACACTTGGATTATTGTTGGCATATGCAAGTGCATCCTCAAGTTTAGCATAAGAAACAGTACCGATACGGCAGACACCGACTCCATTAAGTTTAGCTGTTTCAGCATCACCCAAGAAATAGCGATAGCCCTCGTTATATTCCACACCTGCAGAAATGAGCATTTCAGTTTTACCTTCAACAGATACGCCATAGTCAGTATCTTTGAAGAAGCCAGAAATGAAGTTGACAGTGCCGTTAAGGGGCTTGCTGAACTTACCACACTCAATATTTAATGCACCACCCGTGCGTTGTGCGGAATAAGAGCCGTCGCATGTGATGACCGCCATTTTTTTAGTAGTAACAGTACCTCCGGAAACCAACAGACCTACTTCCGTACCATTGATTGTAGCTCGGTTGATGTTTGCCATTCCATTAGAAACTTTTAGAGCCGTTGCCCCATTAAAAGTACCTCCATTGAGTGTCAACGCCTTGGTAGAAGTCAGACCGCTTTGGAAAACGCCCTCAGTAGTGGTGAGTGTACCATTGTTAGTAGCAGCACCTGTGATGGTCGCACCATTTTGCTCAACTGTACCATTAGTACCAATGGTCAGCATACCGAATGTACCACCATTAAGTATGGCTTTACCACCATTAACCGTTAGTGAGGCAGCGGAACCGCCATACTTACTATAGGCAATTGAAACTTCGCCACCAGTAACTGTAATAGCACCCGTCTTATTACCATTTAAATCAAGAGTGAAGTTTTTGCTCGGCAGGGAGATTGCGGCGTTATGCTCTTTATTGAGTTTAATTACAGGATTGGAATAGCCGCTAATATCGGCATTCAACATATCAGTAAGCGAACCGGAAGTTTTTTCCGATTTTCCGTCCAATAGCAAAGCCTCATGACGGGCAGGATTCAATGCGTTAACAGACAGCGGAATAGTAAGTGAAGAAGGGTTAGAACCCGCCATCCTCACAGTGATATTGGCAGTATGGGTGCCAGGAGTAATATCTGCCTTTGCCGTATAAGTCACCACAACCTCTGCCCTCATCGTAGTAGGACCAACAGCATAAGGATCACGCGCCAGATTCCAAGACCAACTTCCATAAGTATCCTCATAGAAAACGGTTCCAGGTAGTGAGGGGAAGACAAAATCCGCATAGTTCTCTTTGAACTGGGAAAGATCGCCATCCACGTCAACGGAAACATTAAGCGTAGCGGTTTCGCCTTCGGCTGCCTCTAACTGTCCACTGGTTGCGGTAGGATTACCCAACAAGTACTTACTAAATACCGCATAGATATTATTTGGATGTGCAGCAACGTATTGACACAAAGCAGCAAGGGCAGCTCCCTCATCCGTTGGTGGATAGAGCGTACTATTTGCCTTATCAGGAAGGACTTTGAAACAAGGCGTTCTATACGGAATATCACTTCCATCACCCATCGGGTCTGCGGGGCTCATCGAACTTGTCATGCGGGTAACAAACTGGTTGTCATCGCCCAAGATTTGCCATTCGGACAAATATGATCCATTAGCAGGAGCAGCTTCAGCATGAAAATATAGGAAAGATGTCATATAGATTTGAGACCCAGTTCCCCCAATTTCCACCGGAGTCTCCATCCCATCAATTGCTATCAATGTTCCTCCCGCAAGTTGCGCAGTTTCTCCAAAGCCATCATACACATATTCTTTGGTCATAATTGTATGATCTGAGAAAGCCATGTAGTTTATTCGTTTTGCCACTTCTACTTCCATAGGCTTACCGGTAATATCGAGCCAAGTAAGTTTAACTTGACCATCACCCGTAGAAGCAGGAGATTTCTGCGCTTTGAAGGCTGCTAAATAAACAGATTGAACACTTGGTTCTTGCGCCCAGATATTACTAACACTCGTAGATAAGGCTGCTAAAAGGAGAGCAAAAGTATTGATTGATTGTTTGAATTTCATATCTTTTTTGTAATTAGTATTTCGACGATTGCACCTTATTATATGTGCGTGGGCACGCACACAATTGAAGTTGCAAAAGTACTGCAATATTTTGATATACGCAAATTTTTCTGAATTTTTATGCAAAAACGGGTATTTATAACTTATTTTTTAAAGCGAAACACAGCGGGAGTGAGTGAATAATGCATAGTGAATAGGCGCAGACAAAACGGTATTAAAGAGGTCTCAAAGGGCTTTCTCTCTGCTTTCTCTGCCCTTATCAACATACTCATCACATAGTAACAGCATATTAACAACATGGTAATAACATAGTAATCACATACTAAT